>JAVFAQ010000063.1:0-11620 GCA_034002325.1 Flavobacteriales bacterium
CCGCTCAAGACACCATCGGTAACGCAGTCACCTTCGGTCGCCTCCTGCTGAGGCAAACGTATCACCACCATTGACTACATTCACCACGGCCAAACGACGTTGTCCGATTAATAGGGGGCTAGACCACTTCGGTCGCCTCCTGCTGAGGCAAACGTATCACCACCATTGACTACATTCACCACGGCCAAACGACGTTGTCCGATTAATAGGGGGCTAGACCACCACGGACTTATAGACGCGTTTGTTGCTATTCGACTCAAAGCCATTGAAGCTTACATAGACCGTGGCGGGCTGGTCCGCAGGTACATCGGGGTCCACCACCACATCCGTGATGCCATACCAGGCCATCGGCTGGGATCCGGTCCCGGTCGTCAGGTTACGCAGCTGCGGAGTAAGGTCCACCCAGGTGGCACCATTATCCCGTGTCCGCAATAGGCCATGGGCCGGATCCACATTTTCATTCCATGATATGTGATGTCCGCCAACGAAAATGAGATCATCGTTGTCTTCGTGGATGCCGATGCCCCATACGAAATTCGCATAGCCCGGCAGACTGGCCATCATGTTCTGGCCAGGGTTCGGTATAGCACAATCCAATTTCCACAGCCTCTTGTGCGATAGATAGGCGCGTACTTTGTCCTCGGACCGCACCTCATATAGTTCGACCGGGTTGCCCAACTCCCAAGGTCCCTCGGAATTTGACATCAAGCAGGAAGTGGAGCCAAAGTTCTGTATCCTGGTCTGCTGATTAATGATCCATGCCATGGCCCAATAGGACCCATCGTGCGCAGAGAGGACCCTGCTTTCTCCGCCATCTCCGCCATGCGGATTGGTCCAAGTCCCCGCTGGCATGTCCCGCCGCCATGTGCCATTGTCCTGTGCCCCGGCAAGCAATACCTGTTCTCGCTCATCAACGCCCATACCATAGTATTGCGTGATCGGGAAGTAACTGCCGTTCAAGCTCGTCATGGTCAATGTAGTGGCACCCCCATCATATGCGACACACACGCCACCATCATCGCCTTTCAATATTGTCTCCGATCCATTCACCAGGTCTTGAACGATGAGTATCGCCCGGGTGTCTGCATGAGCATGATTGGATCCAGCGAATGATGTGTACGATGTCGCTGACCTGAGGACCCTTATGTTGTTGGTCGAGTTGAGGTTGTTCGGTCCGCCGAAGTACAAGTTCCCGTTCCTTGATATTCGGAACTCTCCACCATTCTCTCCGAACAACCCAGGCAGTTGACCGTTCGTGACCGTATGGAACAAGCTGAACGGCTGACCGACATCCGTGATGCGATGGATCTTCAGAGCACCAGCTGGCCAAGGCCCTGCCACGCTTGGCGGAAGGCTGGCCACATATATCCCAGCATATGGGCTTACAAGATCGTTAACGGCATCCACACGGAACCGCTCCATGGCATCTGTTTGTAGTAGGAGGCTGTTGATCTGTACACCATTCGTAGCACTGCCGGAGTACTCAACTACCATGACAACCCTCGCCGGGTATCCTCTTACCTCGACCGGTATCACCACTGAGCCTCCTGTACCGGTAGTGAACTCGTGCAGCAACCGATCCGGAGCAATGCTGATCGGGTCTCCCGGCTCACAATCCTGGGTATAAACGCGCAACGTGGCATTGGGGTCCTTCGTGAAGTCCATGACCAGATCATAGGTCCCTTGATCGACCAAACCATAGGACACATTGGGTTGATCGTAAGCTACCTGGGCTGTGATGTTCGGTGTGATCGGGACGATCGACAAGTGATCAGGCGAGGAATTCAAGTGCCAGCCATCGGGGTCCCCGTTGTCATAGCCGACAAATCGGCTTGGCTGGTCCATCTCGACGAGGAACGTTGTGTTCATCGTACTGAACACCGAAGTGACATCGGTCCAGGCATCACCTCCATTCAACGACGTATGGACCAACCCGCCTCCCTTGCGCCCACCCTTGCTTTCCGAGGTGAGAACGAGTATTGTTTCGATCGATGACTCTCGGAACTGTTCGATCCCGGTGTATCGACCAGCACTCCCTTGGCCAGGAACGGGGGTGATGTCCGTGAACGCACCGGCAGCCGCCAGATCGATTGACATCGAAGCACGCAGCACCTTGCGGTCCATGACCACGTACATGTATCCATCGATGATCTTGATGTCCCACCCCGAATTGTGGAACGCGTCGGGTCCCATGTCCGCAAGGTTCTCCCATGTACTGCCACCGTCCTCAGAGCGCCAGACCCCGGCAGAGTAACCCGCGTTCCGGTACCCCATGGAGGTCCCGATGTAGATCGTACCACCGTCGTCCACAGCAATGGTGCTCACCCCCATACCCGGCATCCGCAGACTCTCTGTAAGTGGCTGCCATTGCCAAGCTCCGCCACCTGGACCGGCTGTTCCCCGCCAAAGACCGCTGGAGTTTGTTCCTGCCAGTACTTCTGTTACCGGCGTAACCCCCGGTTGGGACCATACCGAGATGATGATCCCCATGTAATGGTATGATCCCGATCCTGCCGGGGACGTGACAGGACCCAACGAGGTCCACGGGGTTGGGTTCAGGTTCGTCGTGCAGAATGGGCCATTCTCGTAATGGAACCTGAGTTCACGCCCATAATTATTGAGCTTATCCCGCTTCGCCGGATCGCTCGAATTCACCCGTGGTCTCCAGAAGTATTCGAACCGCTTGAATTCCTTGACATCCTTGGCCGAATCCGAAATGATGCCTGCTGCCCGATCACGCAAGAAGGCATCTTCCACGGAACGGAACGTCAGCGAATCATCCCAGACCATGTTCTTCCAGTGCTGTGCATCCAGCCGCTGTGTGGACATAATAACGAACAGGACCATGGCCAATGCGGCCGATCGAAGCAAGATGTTCATGATGTGGTGGATTCAAGGGTTGATGAAAGGGGCCGACCAGTGGTGGCCGTCGAAAGATGTAAGCCGTACGATGTAGTAGCCCGATGGTACACCGGGAACCAACGGAATGTCCTGCCTCTCTCTGATACTCTCTATCTGCATCTCCCGGCCTGTGGCGTCATACACGCGCAGCATGCCGGTTCCCGCCCCTGCGGGCACATGAAGGACCGGCAACGGACCGTACCGTACTTCCGGCTTGTCGGTGGGATGGAGCGGGTCGAGCCCCAGTCCACTGTCGCGCACATGGAACGAGGTGACGAACATCTGGGGAAGGCGCCATCCTCGTTTTCCACTATCCACCTCATCGCTATGGAGAATGAACTGCTGGACCACGGTATCGATCGCGTTCACGTTCCACGCGGCGAGGTAATCTGCCGGGTCGGTATAGTGGGGCCACAATGCCCGGTAGCCTTGGAACAGGTCGAACACATGCCGTGAGCGCCATGCATAGCCGGTACCGGTCCATTGCAGGGGTGCCGCTTCGGATTGGTTCAGATCCCAATCATACCAAGCTGTGCAAGCCGCCCCTGTTGCCCCTGTATGGAACGGATCAGCTGGGTCGGAGGCGTTGATCCAGGTGGCCCCCCGGTCCACCGAGATCCGTGTGGTGACATGGTCGGCCAGCGTATCCAGTTCATGGCAGAGATGAAGGTACCTGATGGTGAGCAGCCATTTCTCGGTGCCGTCCAGGACCTGGTCCGGCAGGCCCGCCAGCTCGTTGGCATGGGCGGCCGCCAGGCGTTCTGCCAAGGCTGCTGCATGGAACGCACCGGCATCACAGCCATACTTGATCGTGAACGTATCCTGCGTCGCCACGGGATAGGGCACCACGGTCTCCAGCATCGCCACAAGCGGCGTGAAGTCGTCCGTGCAGGCATCATACCACTCCTCGTACTGATCGACCGCACCGGGCCACACCGTCCATACGGTCGTATCCGTGCCGATATGGGCCATGCAGTTCCCGGGTGCGAAAGGATCCGAATCCGCTCCGTAGTAGCCTCCGATCTGGCCACTGTTCAACAGGCACAACTGCGGCTGTGCAAGGATCCGTAGTGTGCCGGTCAAGGCTACAAGGAAGATGAAGAGTATGCGTGGTGCCATGGGGTGTGGGTCTATGCATGCGTTCCACTAACACGCACCTCATCCCCTTCACCAACCTCCGCACTAGGTCGCGCCGATCCATAGCCCCGAATCACAAGGAGCCGAGACGAATGTACGAATGATCTCCACGCATGCAACTGCATGGAAAACCGGTTGAATAATGCAGATCATCCGCGTGGTGGTGCAGTAGTGTCCGCCTTCACTCCTCCGCGTCCGCCACCACTTCCACCGGCACGGTGCTCAGCTTCTCGAAGGTGCGGCGGCGGCGGCGGATGGGCCACCAGTCGTACAGGTAGGTCTGCATGGGCTGCCACATGGCCACCCAGCCGGCGATGTACAAGCTCTCGCGCAGGAAGGACAGGAAGGTGTGGTCGTCCGCCGGAAGGACGTAGGTGATCACGGCGAGGCAGGCGAACAGGAAGGCGAGACCGATGGCGAGGCTCACGCGGCCCTCGCGCATCAAGCGGCGGAAGTCGAGCTGCGCGATGCGGGCGCGGTAGGCGAAGTAGTTGTGTACGGCCTGCGTCACCACCTCGGCCTCGCCGGGCGCGGGCGCCTCCTGCAGGTGGATGCGCAGCAGCAGGGGGGCCTCGGGCGGGAACTCGCGCGCGGATGCCACGATGAAGGCCTCGGCCTCGGCGTTCAGGTCCTTCTCGCGGAAAGGCGACGGGTCCAGGCTGTTGAACAGCGAATGGATGTTGCGCACGGCCACCGCGATGGGCTTGCGGGGCTTGGTGGCCGGGGCGGTGGCTGTGCTCATGCGGCCGGCATCCTGCTCACTCCAGGTGGCTGCGCAGCATCCAGGCGTTCTTCGCGTGTACGTCCATGCGGCCGATGGCCATGTCGGCGCTCACTTCGTCGCCCACTTTCTGGGCCGCATCGAACACCGCGCGGGCGGCCTCCACCACGGTCTGCTGGTCCGCCACCAACTGGCGGATCATGGTCTTGGCGTCGGGGCTGCCGTTCTCCTCCTTCACCTTGCTCAGCTTCGCGAAGGCGGTGTAGCTGCCGGGAGCCGGTGCGCCCATGGTGCGGATCCGTTCGGCCACCTCATCGATCGCCTGGGCCAGCTCGGTGTACTGCGTCTCGAACAGCCCGTGCAAAGTGGTGAACATCGGACCCGTGACGTTCCAGTGGTAGTTGTGCGTCTTCAGGTACAGCGTATAGCTGCTGGCCAACAGCACCGCCATGGGCTCCACAACGGAACTCTTGTCGATCCGGCCGGACTTGGCGGCCTTCGGGGTCTTGGTCTTCTTGCTCATGTTCGTTCGGGGTTGGGCACACAAGATACTGAGGCGGCCCACCGGACGGGATGACATCCGTCACTCCACCACCCACCACCCCGATGGACCTTCGCGTCGGAAAACGGCCACCGGACCGGGCGTCCGGTCCGACCGCACGGCAATGCCCCACACCCGCATCACCAAGCGCTTCACCTTGGAAATGGCCCATGCCCTGCGCGGTTATGCGGGTCCCTGCCGGCACATCCACGGCCACTCGTATGTGCTGGACATCACCGTGAGCGGTACACGGCGGCCGGAGGGCGACCCGCACGAAGGCATGGTGATGGACTTCGGTCTGCTGAAGGCGTTGGTGCACCGCGCCGTGCTTTCCACCTACGACCATGCGCTGGTGCTGCATGCCGACGAGCGCGACGCGATCCCCGCGGAGCATCCGCTTTTCGCGCGGACGCTCTTCGTGCCGTGGCAGCCCACTTGCGAGAACCTGTTGCACGACATGGCGGAGCGCATCCGGCGTCAACTGCCACCGGATGTAAGCCTTGCGCACGCCCACCTGCAAGAGACCGCCACCAGCTGGGCCGAGCATGTGCCACACACCGGGTACGTGTGACTTTCATCACCCCCGGACCGACGGCCCGTGGGGACCTTGCGGCCAATTCCGATCACGATGCAACACAAAGTGGAAGCCCAATGGATGGGCCGGATGAAGTTCAACGCGTTGGTACACGGCCATACGCTGGTGATGGATGCGCCGGAGCGCGTGGGCGGCGATGACGAAGGCCCGATCCCCAAGCCCTTCGTGCTCACCGCGCTGGCGGGCTGCACGGGCATGGACGTGATCGCGCTGCTGCGCAAGCAGGGCATCGAGCTGCGGCATTTCGGGGTGGACGTGGCGGGCGAGATCAGCAAGACGCAGCCGATCGTGTACACCCGCATCCACCTGGTCTACGATGCGCAGGGCGACCCCGCCCACCGCGATGCGACGCTGGCCGTGGTGCAACGTTCGCAACACGAGATCTGCGGGGTGAGCCACATGCTGAAGAAGGCCATGCCCGTGACGTGGGAGGTGCGCTACAACGCCGAAGTGGTGTTCGATAATGCGGCCACCGCTGCTGAGGCCGCTGGGTGAACCGGACCATCGTCCAGGGTACCCGTACCGTCTCCCGGCGTGTACCGGGACCATGGGGTCGACCATCGTAAGGGCCAAGCCGCCCACCGCCCCTCACCGCCCCTTCTCCTTCTCGCGGAAGTAGCGCCGGAAGAACCAGTTGCGTTGCAGGGCGCGGAGGTCCTCCTCCAGCAGGCCGCTGCTGCGCTCCAGTTGTTGCAGGGTGCGCCGTACGTCGCCCGCCACGGCGGTGTCGCGCGTGAGCGTGTGCCCCAGTCCGCCGGGCGCGTTGAGGCCCTCCGCGAAACGGTCCACCTGGGCGGCGGCCTGTGCGAGGGTGTCGATCAGCGGGCCGATGGACGTGAGCCAGCCGCGAACCTGCTGCTCGGCATCGGGGTCGCCCACCAGCACACCGATGGCCCCGCGGCCGGCCTGCACATCGGCCATCACATCTTGTACATCGCCGGTGGCCGACCGCAATTGCGCGGCCGAATGGCCCAGGTCGTCCAGCGCCATTCGCACCTGGCGCGCCAGCAACGTATCGCCCAGCAGATGGGCCACGCCGCCGGGAGCGTTCAACCGTCCGCTCAACGTGCGCAGGTCGTCTGTGATCGCCGCCATGTTGGTGTTGGTGCGATCCAGCGTGCGCAGCATCAGCTCGGTGTCCAGCGGCACACTGCTGCGCAAGTGGTCGCCGTCCACGATCGGTGCACCGTCACCATCGGCGGGCGCGAGGTTCACGAGCTTGCTGCCCATCAGGCCGTCGTTGCCCAGGCTGGCGATGGCGGTGTTGCGGATGTGCCCGGCATCGCGCGCCCGCACGTCCATCGTCACCAGCACGGCGGTGTCGCTCACGATACGGATGCTGCGCACGGTGCCCACGTCGATGCCCGCGTACCGCACGTTGTTGCCGGCGCGCAGGCCGCTCACCTGCCCGAAGTGCGCGCTCACCGCAATGGTGCTGCGGAACAGGCCGCGCTTGGCCCCCAGCAGGTACAGGCCCGCCACCAACACCAGGGTGCCCGCGAGCACGAATAGTCCCAGGCGGAGGTGGTCGGTCTTCTTGGTGGCCATGCGGTGCAAAGTAGTGCGCGGGAACGCTTATGCCGTGGATGGCGAGTGGTGAGTGGCGAGTGGTCGCCTCGTACTCGCCACTCGCCACTCGCCCTCTGCCCCTCACATCATCACGAAGAACTTCTGCACCAGTGGATCGGTGGAGGCGCGCAATTCATCGTAGGTGCCTTCGGTGTAGTTGCGGCCCTCGTACAGCAGGGCGATGCGGTCGGCGGCGCGCTTGGCCACGTTGAGGTCGTGCGAGATGATGATGGACGATGTGCCGTAGTTGCGTTGCAGGTCCAGGATCAGCTCCACCATCTCCAAGCTGGTGATGGGGTCCAGGCCGGTGGTGGGCTCGTCGTACAGCACCACTTCGGGCTTCGTGATCAGGGTGCGCGCCAGGCCGATGCGCCGCTTCATGCCGCCGCTCAACTCGGCGGGATACATGCGCCGGGTGTGCGCCAGCCCCACGGCCTGAAGCGACTCCTCCACGCGGGCATCGGTCTCTTCCGGCGTGGTGGCCACCCAATGGCGGCGCAGCGGGAACTCGAGGTTCTCCTGCACGGTCATGCCGTCGTACAGCGCGCTGCTCTGGAATAGGAAGCCCACGCGCACGCGCAGCCGGTCCAGCGCCTCATCGTCGAGCGCCCGCACGTCCTGTCCCAGCACCTCCACCTGCCCGGCCGTGGGCTCCAGCAGGCGCACCACGCATTTGATCAGCACGCTCTTGCCGCTGCCGCTGCGGCCCAGCACCATCACGTTCTCACCCCGGTGCACGTCCAGGTCGAAGCCCCGCAGCACGTGGTTGGCGCCGAAGGACAGCTCCAGCCCACGCAGCCTGACCACGAGTTCCTGTTGGGCGGAAGTTGCGGGTTCCATCATTCAACAAGGTGAAATTGGCGGACCACCCGTAGCGCCTGCCGGCAGGTCACCCATCGGTCCGACCGACGGGCCGGTCATATCGAAGCACCTGCGTACCCGCATTTCGTTCAGTTGATCCCCATCAGGTCGGTGATCTGCACGGCGAGCAGGTCGATGATGAACACCAGCAACGAGCCCAGCACCACGGCCTTGTGCGCGGCGCGGCCCACGCCGGCGGTGCCCTTGGCGGCGTGCCAGCCGGTGTGGCAGCCCACCAGGCCGATCACCAGCCCGAAGAGGTAGGTCTTGATGAAGGCCGGCAGAAAGTCGGAGTAGGCCAGCGAGTCGATCACCTGCTGCTGGAACAGCGGCCAGCTCACCGTGGCGCGCATGTTCACGCCCACCCAGCTGGCGGCTATCGCGATCACATCGGCCAGCACCACCAGGATCGGCAGGGTGAGGATGGTGCTCCACACGCGCGTCACCACCAAGTAGCGGAAGGGGTTGGTGCCGCTCACCTCCATGGCGTCGATCTGCTCGGTCACGCGCATGCTGCCCAGCTCGGCGCCCATGCTGCTGCCGATCTTGCCCGCGCAGATCAAGGCGGTGATCACCGGCACGATCTCGCGCACCATGCTCACGGCCACCATGCCCGGCAGCATGCTCTCCGCCCCGAAGCGCGCCAGGGTGGGCCGGCTCTGCACGGTGAGCACCAGCCCCATGATGAAGGCCGTGATGCCCACCAGCGCCAGCGAGCGGTAGCCGTTCACCAGGCATTGCCGCAGCAGCTCGTCCCACGCGAACCTCGGATGGAACGCGTTGCGGAAGTAGCGCCCGGTGAAATGGGCGATGCTGCCGGCCTCGCGCAGGGTGCGTTCGATCGCGATGGAAGGCCCGGCCATGGCGGAAAGGTAGGCCGCAGGGGAATGCGGGTGTCGCAAGGCCGCTGGCGGTCATGCGCCGAGCGCTGCGCCGGGATACCTTCGCCACCTGATGGCCGCTCCCGCCGCGCCCCGCCCCATCCTGGCCTTGCAGGACATGTACCGCCACCTGCAGCGGTTGGTGGAGACACGCCTGTGGCTGAAGGTGCTCATCGGCATGTTCCTGGGCATCGGGCTGGGCATGCCCCCCAACGGATCGGCCCTGACCAGCGCCGAGCTGCAGACCATCCGGGAGTGGATCGAGCAGGGCGCGATGGATAATTGAGGGGGGCTGTGCGTCTTGGGGCAAGTGGCTAACTTCCGCCACCGAATGCCGCCTCTCTCCCCTGAACAACTCGCCCGCCAGCGCATGGACGGCCGCTGGCAATACGGCGTGCCGCCCGTGGGCATGACGATGGTTTGGGCGTGCCCCCGGCTCATCCCTTCTCTCCGCCGGGCTCTGCTCGGGAGCAGCCGGGGTCCGGCTTTCCGCTCCGATCCGTCACGCGAAATGCAGGATCCGGTTTTCACCTTTGATCTTGCATGAGCCTAACCCCCTACCACGCCAAGTATTTCGCCCACGAGCTTACCCGCCGGTGGCCCAGCGACAGCGTGGAGAAATTCTCCGCAGCGTTGGTGGATGCACGGGTGGAATTGAACCCCCACCAAGTGGAGGCCGCACTGTTCGCCTTCCGATCCCCGTTAAGCAGGGGCGCCATCCTTGCGGACGAGGTTGGCTTGGGCAAGACCATCGAAGCGGGGCTGGTCATCAGCCAGCGTTGGGCGGAACGCAAGCGGCGGATCCTCATCATCGCGCCGAGCAACTTGCGGAAACAATGGCATCAGGAGATGCAGGAGAAGTTCTTCCTGCCCTGCCACATCCTGGAAGCGAAGAGCTTCAACGCGGCGGTAAAGGCGGGCAGGGCCAACCCGTTCGAGGTCCCGGAGATCGTCATTTGCTCCTACCAGTTCGCCGCAGGCAGGGACAGGCCGTTGCGCGACGTGCCATGGGACCTGGTGGTGATCGACGAAGCGCACCGCCTGCGCAACGTGTGGAAGCCCGACAACAAGACCGCCAACAAGCTGAAGAACGCCCTGGTCGGCAGCAGGAAGGTCCTGCTCACCGCCACGCCGTTGCAGAACTCGTTGATGGAGCTGTATGGCCTCGTCAGCTTCATCGATGACCGCGTGTTCAACGACGACAAGAGCTTCCGGGAGCAGTTCAGCTCGGTGCGCGAGGACGAGACTTTCCAGAGCCTGAAGGCCCGTCTGCGGCCGGTCTGCCATCGCACGTTGCGCCGCCAGGTGCTCAATGTCAAGTTCACGGCGCGGCACCCCTTGGTGGAAGAGTTCATCACCTCTGAAAAGGAGGATGAACTGTACGACCTGGTGAGCCGCTACCTGCAACGCGAGCACCTTGCGGCCCTGCCCAAGGGCCAGCGCGCGCTCATCACCATGGTGCTGCGCAAGTTGCTGGCCTCGTCCACCTTCGCCATCGCCGGAGCGTTGGAAAAGCTCATCGGGCGGTTGGAGGGCGTGCTGGCCGCCTTGAAGTTGAAGGACCTCGCGGACGAACTGGACGAGGACTTCGAGGCCCTGGACGAGAGCGCCGAGGAATGGCCGGAAGAGGAACAACCGCCAACGACCGCCGAGGACAGGGCCTTCATCCAAGCCGAGATCGATGAGCTGCGCACCTTCCGCGACCTCGCGGTCTCCATCGAGCACAACGCGAAGGGCAAGGCCCTGCTGAAGGCCCTGGAGCACGCCCTGGCGGAGACCGAACGGCTGGGCGGCGCGCGCAAGGCCATCATCTTCACGGAGAGCCGCCGCACGCAGGACCATCTGCTGGACCTGCTCTGCACAACACCGTACGCTGATGGGCTGCTGCTCTTCAACGGGAGCAACACCGACGAACGCAGCAGGCGCATCTACGCGGATTGGATGGCGCGCCATGCCGGTACGGACCGCGTCACCGGCAGCCGGACCGCCGACATGCGCAGCGCCCTGGTGGACTACTTCCGCGAACAGGGCACCATCATGATCGCCACCGAGGCTGCGGCCGAAGGCATCAACCTGCAGTTCTGTTCGCTGCTCGTGAACTACGACCTGCCCTGGAACCCGCAGCGCATCGAACAGCGCATCGGGCGTTGCCACCGCTACGGGCAGCAGCACGATGTGGTGGTGCTCAACTTCGTGAACCGCTCCAACGCCGCCGACCAGCGCGTGTTCGAGCTGCTCAGCACGAAGTTCAAGCTCTTCGAGGGCGTGTTCGGCGCCAGCGACGAGGTCTCGGCGCCCTGGAAAGCGGCGTGGACATCGAACGCCGGATCGCGGACATCTACCAGAAGTGCCGGACGCCGGAGGAGATCAAAGCCTCCTTCGATGCGCTCCAACTGGAGTTCCAGTTCCAGATC
>JAVFAQ010000064.1:0-11587 GCA_034002325.1 Flavobacteriales bacterium
AAGCGGTAGCCGAGCCCGAGTTCGAAGTGGTCGGCGACGAAGAAATGGGACTTCAGGGAGAAGTTGGCGAAGAACCGCCGGGCGAAGGTGTGCCGCATGCCGATCCGGGTGTAGATCGGTGCGCTTTCCTGCAGGGGTGATCGGATGTAGGTGCCCACTTCGGCATGCAGGGCGAGGCGGCCGAACAGCAGCGCATAGCCGGCATGCACGCCGGCCTGGGTACGGGCCAGCGCCGGCCGGCCGGCCAATGCGGTGTCCACGATGGCGGCGGTGGCCTTGTTGAACACGTCGATGCCGGCCCCCACCGCGCTCTTCGCGCTGGCGCGGTGGTAGACGGAGGCGGCCAGCGCGACCACGGCCCCGCGGCCCGTGCCCACGCTGCCCACTTCGTTCGTGCCGCCGTTCACCATCACCTCGGCCCAGCGCCGGCCGGCCGCGTGCCAGGCGGTGTCCGGTACCGGGGCGGGCGGGGGCGCGTCGCCCAGGCGGTAGGACCAGCCCACGGAAAGGGAGGCGATGTTCACCCCGAGGTTGGGCTGTTGCATGGAGCCGTTGCTCAGGTGGTCCAACGCGATCCCGGCGTCCACGGCGTGGCGGCCCAGGTGGCGGCGCACCGCCAGGGCGCCTTGCGCGGCGATGTTCACATGGCTGCCCACGGCGTGCTGCTTGTGGTTCTCCACCCGGTGGAAGGGGTGCTGGACCAGGCCCACCCCCCATCCCGTCCGGAAGGCGAGTTCCCAACCTCCCGGGGCCGTGAGGGGCAGCTCCAGGTAGGGCAGCACGCGCACGGCGTTCCCCATGTGCCCGGAGCCGGTGCGCATCCACAGGGCCGACACGCCCCAGGCGGGCCGCCGGTAGTGGCCGTGCCACGGGCGCCCGCCGGAGAACCAGCGCTGGACATGGACCTCGCCGCCCAGCGCATGGCGGTCCTGCAGGATGTGCACGCTCTTGTGGTGCGGCAGGATGAAGCCGCCATGCAGGCGCATGCCCACGGTGTACGGCACGGGGTCCCCGGCCCACGCGCACAACGGCAGGGCGGCGATCGCAATGGCAAGGCGGCGCGGCGTCATGGGGCCGGTCGCGCTAGGCCACCCGGGTCGGGTAGTGCAGGTGGCCGCGGCGTTTCATGTACAGGTCATAGACGATCCCATCGGCCAGGCCCACCTTGGGCACATGCACACGGTCCACGTCGGCCAGTTCGAGGATGCGGACGAAGATGGAGGCGGCGGGCACGATCACGTCGGCCCGGTCCGGGCGCAGGCGCAGCACGTTCACGCGGTCCTTCAGGCTGTGGCCCGCGATCCGGTCGTGGTGCCGTTGGATGTCCGCGCGCAGCAGGGGCGTGCCGTGGGCGTTGCCGTTCTCCTTGAACAGACGGTTGATGTTGCCGCCGGTGCCGATGGCCTCCAGCCCGGTGGCGCCCACCTGGGCCAGGAAGTCGGCCAGGTCCGTCCACGCCGCCTCGTCCACCTGTCCGCCCAGCATGCGTACGGTGCCGATGGGGAAGCTGGCGCTTTCGGACCGGCGGCCCCGGCGCAGGACGGTGATCTCGGTGCTGCCGCCGCCCACGTCGATGTACAGGTAGTCCTTTTCCGCGGAGAGGTCCTGTGTCCAGAAGGTGTGCATGATCAGTTTGGCCTCTTTGCGGCCGCTGATCACCTCGATATGCACGCCGGTCTCCATCTCCACGCGGGCCAGCACCTGTTCCCGGTTCGCCGCCTCACGCATGGCGCTGGTGGCGCAGCAGCGCATGTAGTGGGCCCCGTACACCTCGGTGAGCAGGCGGAAGGCCTTGAGGCTCTTGATCAGGTGGTCGCACCGTGCGTTGGAGATGGTGCCGCCGCTGAACACATCGGCGCCCAGGCGGATGGGCACGCGCACCAGGGTCTGCTTCTTGATCACCGGGTGCGCGCGGTGCTCGATCACATCGGCCACCAGCAGCCGCACGGCGTTCGAGCCGATGTCGATCGCGGCGTATGTGAGGTCCTTGGCGATGCGGCGAAGCTAAGCAGGTCGCGCTTGGTCGGGCGCCGCCGGGGGCATGGCCTGCCGCAGGGCCGCATGCCGGCGCCGCCCGCGCATCACGGCACCACCAACCGGCCCACCTGGCGCCCGGCCGCGCCTTCCACCATCACCAGGTACACGCCGGCGGCCAGCCCGGTGGTGGGGAACAGCTGCGTGGCGAGCGCGCCGGGCGAGGCGAACGGCCATTGGGCCATGGCGGTGCCCGATGCGGAGAACACGCGCACCGTGCCCGGCCCGCGCAGGTTGGCGGCGCGCACTTGGAAATGGCCGCGTGCCGGGTTCGGGTGGATGTGCAATGCGCTCACCGCAGCGGCTTGTTCCTCGACACCCAAGCTGATGGGCTGCTGGCCTTTGGAAATGAGGTATGCGCTGACCCGGTAGTGCGGGTTGTAGCCGTCGTTGCAGTCGGCGCAGGTCACCCCGCTCACGCAGTCGGGGTTGTTCGGGTGGCAAAGGTCCTGGTAGCTCGGTTGGAAGATGTACGCGAGGTCGAACGGGGCATCGGCCATGTAGGCGGTGAGGTCGTACTGGCCGGGCACGGTGATGGCGCCGGGGCACCACCCCGCGCGGCTGTACTGCCAGGTGCCGAATTGCGGCTGGCAGCCGTCGGGGTTGGGGTTGCAGATGTTCCAGAGGTCTTGCTGGTAGGCGAAGACGCCGTTCACCTTCAACTCGTGCTGCGCATGGTAGAACTCGGCGGCGTTGCCGGTGTTGTTGTTGCCCCAGCCGTGGCCGGTGGTGGCCAGGCGCAGGGCGCAGGCGGTGGCGCCCCAGGCGGGATCGATGGACACCGTGTCCACGGGCTGCGGGTCGGCGGGGTCGCCGAAGGGGTAGTAGCCGTGCCACACCTCGGTCACGGTGGTATAGGGCCATGCGGGGGGGGCGGCCTGGTACTCCAGGTCCAGGTCGAGCTTCCAGCCGCCCGTTCCCCAGGTGTCGATGAACATGCGGACCTCGATGTGGCCTTGCAGCAGGGATGCGAAGTCGGTGACGTCCACGCTGTGCGAGCAGGCCTTGCCGTACGGTGTGATGTAGCGGACCAGTTCCATCCACTGCCCGTTGGGGGCCTTGAACTGGATCCACGCCAGGCGGTCCCAATCATCGCAACCGCCCGGCACCGAAGGGCAGGTCACGTCCAGGTGCGCGATGATCCGTTCGTACGCCCCCACGGATTGCGGCAGGGTGTAGGTGCCCTGGAACCACTGCGACCCGATGGTGCCCCAGTCGATCACATCGCCGTCGAAGGTGGCCACCGTCTGGTCCGCGATGGTGCTGCTCACCGTCAAGGTGACCGTGGTGCTGGCCACATTGCCGTTGGTGGCCGTGGCGCTCACCGTTACGCTGGCGGGGCCGTATGCGGCGGGCGTCCACCAGGCCTGGTAGGACCCGTCCGTCCATTCGGCCGGGATGGTGGTGCCGTCCACGATGAAGTCCACCGAGGCGATGGAGAGGAATTCCGGATAGGGGACCGAAGCGTTCGCGTACAGGCGATAGGGCATGAGGGCGGGCATCTGCACGGGGTGGGCATCGGTGAGCTTGGTGGTCACGTCGGGGTATTGGTCGGCGAGGTGTACCACGTCGAAGCTGGTGGTGGCCGAAGCGCCGTACCAGATGGCATCGCCGGGCTGCTCGGCCTTGACCACCACGGTGCCGCCCGTGCCGGTGAGCGAAAGCGTGTTGCCCGCCACCGTGGCCGGGCCGCTGAGCACGGACCAGGTGAGCGGCAGTCCGCTGGAGGCCGTGCCGGTGAGGGTGAGGTCCGGGCCGTTGCTTTGTTGCAGCGGGATGGGGTCAACGGTGACGAATTGGTTGGTCTGTCCCGTGGCGCCGCAGCCCGGCCCCACGTATGCCATGAGCTGCAGTTCGGCCACCATGGCGTGTGCCGTGCCGTTGTTGTTGCCCAGTGCCACCAGCTTCACGAATTGTGCGTCCACCGCGCCGAAATGCACCGTGGCGCGCTGCCCCGCCGCGTTCAGGTCCGGGTAGTGGAGGATGCCGGCGCTTTGCGGTGTGCCCCACTCCACGCCGTCGGTGCTCAGGTACAGTTCGTGGCCCATGACCTTGCCGTTGGCGCTGTTGTGGCGCGAGAGCAGGGAGAGGCCGTTCACCGCGTGCATGGTGCCGAGGTCCAGCTGGATCTCGTGCGGGAAGGGCGGGTCGGCCGCCTGCCACTCGGTGTGCCAGAAGGTGGTGCTGTCGCCATCTATGGCGTGGACGGCGTGGCCGTTGTCCGGCCCTTCGCCGGTGAGTTCCTCGCTGTCCACGTAGGTCACCGTCCAGCCGGCCTGGGGAATGGGCACCGTGTCGCACTGGGCATGGGCCGTGTTGAAGGCGAAGATGAACGGCAGGGCGGGCAGCAGATGCGGCAAACGGACCGGGGGAAGGTGGGACATCAGGGGTTCTCGATGCGGGTATGCAGGCGAAGGTACGTGGCGCGACCAGCCGGGCACGGGACGGTGTGCCGCCGGACGGAAGCTGGAGGTGGGGGCCGGGCGCTGATGGACGCCGTGGGCACGAGTGCCGGGGTCAGGCGGCGGTTTGTTCGTCAACGCGCGTTGGACAACATACGCTTATCCAGCAGCAAACCGGTACCACATGTGGTCGATTTTCTTGAGGTAGGTGAGGCCAAGGTTTACACCGTTCCTTTCAACTAAGGAAGGATCTTCGATCTCTGTTTCGGTCAGATCACCATAGGCGAACCCCCAGCCCTTTCCCACAACGCCATACCCGCAGAAGAAGAGCTTGATCTCTCCATGCTCCCGAAGATCCATCATCCCGATCTTGTTCATCAGAACGGTCGGTTTCAAGGACAAGACTTCGTTGTTGTCCTCAATAGCCATCGCGAGTTCTCTGAACAGTTCGGCATCGTAGGGAATGGAGTGCGGCTCTGGTCCTGTACTCATTGATGGAACACATCCTATGAGAACAAGGCACAGGTAGAGAAGAAGCACAGGTTGGCCCGCCTTTCGCGTGACGGATTGGAGCGGCACCCCGCAGCGAGGAACGAGCGAGGAGTACAGCGGAAAGCCGGACCCCGCCTGCTCCCGAGCGTAGCCCAGCGGAGCGAAGGGATCAGGCGGGGGCACGCCCAAACCCGCATTCCCATCCTCTGATCGTCTCATCCTCTGATCTTCTGATCAGTTCAGCAACTCAAAAACACTCGCCGCTCCCTGCCCGGTCCCCACGCACATCGTCACCACGCCGTACTTCTGCTTCCTTCTCCGCATCTCATTGAAGAGCTGCACGCTCAGCTTCGCGCCCGTACACCCCAGCGGGTGGCCCATGGCGATGGCGCCGCCGTTCACGTTCACGATCTCCGGGTCGATGCCCAGCTCACGGATCACCGCCAGCGACTGTGACGCGAACGCCTCGTTCAGCTCGAACTGCTCGATGTCCTTCAGCTTCAGTCCGGCCTTCTCCACCGCCTTGGGCACCGCCGCCACCGGACCGATGCCCATGATGCGCGGCTCCACGCCGGCCACGTGGTAGGAGAGGAGGCGCGCGATCGGCTTCACGTTCAGTTCCTTCAGCATGCGCTCGCTCACCACCAGCACGAAGGCCGCGCCATCACTGGTCTGGCTGGCGTTGCCGGCGGTCACCGTGCCCTTGGCGTCGAACACGGGCTTCAGTTTCGCCAGGCCCTCCATGGTGCTCGCGCGCGGACCTTCATCGGTGTCCACCACGTACTGCTCCACCTGGCGCTTCTCGTTCGCGTCGAGGTACACGCGCTCCACGGTGTAGGGCACGATGTCGTCCTTGAAGCGGCCGGCGGCGATGGCGGCCAGTGCCTTCTCGTGGCTCTTCAGCGCGAAGGCGTCCTGGTCCGCGCGGCTCACCTTGAAGTCGCGCGCCACGGCCTCGGCGGTGAGGCCCATGCCCCAGTAGTACGTGGGCTGCGCCTTGCCCACCTTGGCGTTGGGCACGATGCGCCAGCCGCCGAAGGGGATCGGGCTCATGCACTCCACGCCGCCCGCCACGATCACGTCGGCCTGCCCGCTGTGGACCTTGGCCGATGCGATGGCGATGGTCTCGCTGCCGCTGCTGCAGTAGCGGTTCACCGTCATGCCCGGCACCTTGTCGGTGTTCAGGCCCATCAGGCTGATCATGCGGCCGATGTTCAGGCCCTGCTCGGCCTCGGGCGTGGCGTTGCCCACGATCACGTCGTCGATGCGCTCGCGGTCGAGGTTCGGTACCGATGAAACAAGGTGGTCCACCACGTGCGCGGCGAGGTCGTCCGGGCGGGTGAAACGGAATTTGCCGCGGGGGGCCTTGCCCACTGCGCTGCGGAAACCGGCTATGATGTATGCGTTCATGGTTGGTGCCGGAGTTCCGGCGGTGTTCAGTGGGTTTGTTCGCGGGTGTCGTCAGGGTTGTATCCAGTGCTGTTGCTCCGCCGCGCCAAGCAGGTAGCAGAAGACGTGGGCCGGTATGCGGAGGAACGGCGTATCGATGCCTTCGATCCGCTGGGTGCCGATGTCATCGTCGCGCTTGGTCACCCAGAACGCGATGTCGACCTTTTCCTCACCGCAGTAGCGCACGATGCCCGCGTTGCGCGGTACGTGGCCATCGCCCCGGTATTTGATCTCCGAGGCCAGGTGGTAGCCGGGCCCTTTGATCACCAGGTCCACTTCTTTTTCGGTGGCGGCATCGCGCCAATAACCCACGATGGGGAGTTCCCGGTAATGGAAGGCCTTCAGATGGCGCAGCACGGCGGTCTCCACGAGCAGGCCCATCTCGGTAGCGTCATCGAGCACTTCGCGGCCCTTCAGGAGGACCGCGTTCCGCAGGGCCGCGTCGGCCAGGTAGTACTTGTGCTGGGCGCGGAGGACGTTCTTCCCGCCCATGCGGATGGGCTGGACCTTGTAGACCAGGTGCGCCTGCTCCAAGGCGGCCAGGTGGTTGCCCACCGTGGTGGTGTTGCTGCCCAACGCATCGGCCACCGACTTGATGGAAAGGATGCCGCCGCTATGGATGCACAGGTAGATGAAGAGCCGGTCCAGTTCGTCCACTTTGCGGATGCCGTACAACGCGGTCATGTCGCGTTTGAGCACACGCTCGACCACGTCCTCCCGCAGGAGCCGTTGCCCGAGCTCCATGTCCTTGTCCGCGAGCTTCGCCGTTTCGGGGAATCCCCCTTTGAGCAGATAGCTGCGGAACAGCGGCATCGTGCCCTTGAAGGCAGCGGACAATGTGGTGAGCTTCTGCCCCGACCATTTGACCAGTTCGCTGGGCTTGGGGAGTTCCGCCAGTTGCGGTTCCTCGGCCCCTTGTATCCGGAAGAACTCGAAGAAGGAGAGCGGGGGCATCGGCACGGTGACCCAGCGGCCCACACCGCTCTCGGCCAGCCTGCCCTTTTGTTCGAGCGCGGCGGAACCCGTGGCCACGATCCGGAAACGGTGCGTGGCATGATCGACCGTCAGCTTGATGTAGGTGGCCCAATCCTTCAGATGTTGGATCTCGTCGATCAGCAGTTGAACGGGGCCGTCGCCGGGGTTCACCTCGGTCTCGTAGGCGCGGAGGATGGCATCGAACCCCGCGAGCTTCAGGATCGGGTGCTCCATGCTCAGGTACATGATGTCCAGCGGAGCGCCCTGCCCGGCGAGGTGCGTGTCCACCAACTGCTTCAGCACGGTGGTCTTCCCGGTCTGGCGCGGGCCGCTGATGAGCACCGCCCGGCGGCTCAGGGTCGGGTGGGTGAGGTAGCTGCGCGTAGCAGCGAATGCGGTACGGCGATAGGTGGGCACATGCGGCGCCTTTCCGGTGGCCCACCACGGATTGAAACCACGCATCACCCTGAGGAGGTCATCTTGCTGGAAGACAGGGTCTGGCATGGCTGGTCAGGTCATTGCTGGTGCTAATATAAGCCAAGTGTACTTGGTCTATCCGGGTGACATAAGCCAACCATCTTTCATTTTAGCATTCGGTCCATGACCAACCACGCCACGGCTATTCGCTGTAGGCCCTCGCTCGTTCCTCGCTGCGGGCTTTCCGCTTCTATCCCTCATGCGTTGCTTCGTCGTTCCTCCTCGCAACACCGGCTGCGACCCCTTCGGGGTCGTGGCGGCATGGGGGCGTTCTTCTAGATGTTGTGACCCCTCCGGGGTCAGGTGCAGCGTCACGGATCGGATGGCGGCATTCGACCCCGAAGGGGTCACAGCATTTAGCATTCGTTCCAACACGCGGGTATTCGACCCTGAAGGGGTCGCAGCATTTGGCATTCGATCCCGTACGTGGGTATTCGACCCCGGAGGGGTCGCAGCCGGTGTTGTGTTCATGCCGCTCCATGTCAACAGGCCAGCAGTACATGGATTTAAGAAGAAGGCCCCAAGGCTATCTGTAGCGAGGCTCCGATCCATGCGATGCATATCGTTCTTCATTTCGCAATGGAAACAACGCCCTGTCCACCGAACAAGAAATCCTCTTTGCGGTTCACCCCATCTTTCACTTGATTGAGACCCGGCACCATAACGAGATAGGATGGCTTTCCGGGCTTGCCGCGCCTGTATACTCCGTCATCCTTCGGTTTTACAAGTAGGTACGAGTAGGCTTTTCCATTATGTGGCATTTCGTTGTGGAGCTGAACCAGCAGCCAATGTTTTTCCTTTCCTAGTGTAGTGCGCTTCAGCACGGTGCCCGTGACAGGGGCAGTGTCCGGGAGCTGACTGTGTTCACGTAGTTTCTTGATGGTAGCTGTTCCCCCTACCAGTGCTGAGACCTGGGTCAGGCGGAAGAGAATGAGCAACGCGAAGGGCACGAGGTTCAGGTGCAATTGATAGCTGTTCAATGTCAGGCCCAGTGTAAAGGTGAGCGATTGGCCCGTGTCCAGAACCGCTTGCTTGACCTCGGCCGTCTGACCATTTATCAATGTGGAGGAGAATGTGCGTGAGATCGCCGGGATTTGTGCATATATCCAGATCTGGAGGAGGGTGATGGATATCCGGCGTTGCAGCAAGAAGGTGATACCAGCAGTGAGTCCGATCAGGGACACGATGAGCGATGGGATGTTCGAAAGGTCCAGCGTCCTGGTCATCGTGAACGCACTCATGACAATGGCCATGATCGGAAGGACCATCTCAATGCGTCGTCCTCCATTTCGTGATATGAGCATGCGGGTGGGCATAGATTATGTTCGGGCCGATCCAGATCCTTGGCCGGTGGTGTCGTCATTCCTCATCGTTTGCAGACCTGCAGGCCTGCCTACCGGGCAGGCGGGCTTTCCGCTTCTATCCGTCACGCGGAGGACAGCGATATCATAGGCTTTGACCATGCGCTACAGCTCTATTTCGGACGTAGAGGATCATCGTCAGCATATTTAGACATGTCGCCAAGGTTGCTTTCAACCAAACAGGGAATGCCTTCACCAATACCGACAGGCACATTCAGGTAGATGTTAAGGTTGGTTCCGTCAACGAACTCATTACCCACGATCTTCACTGGCCCGCTGAAGTACACATCGTAGAAGTCCACGTACCCTTCAAATCGGCAGTTGATTATCTTGAATGGGCACCCTTCATTGTTATGAACCCCTGCCATGAAGGATGTCTTCCGCGTTATGATGCAATCCTCGATCTCGAAGCCACCCCCCAAGTAGGTTGAGTAACAGAAAAGGTCTCCAACCTGACAGTTCTTGAAGGTAACCTTCTTACCAAGAAAGAAGGTTGCAGAGTTGAAGGTATCGATCGAACAGTTGATGAAGGTGAGTTCGGTGTTGAAGTCGAATTCCTCGTCGTCGGATCGAACGCCCTTGTCATGGAGGCTTAGTAGGTCAAAGTGAACATCCTCGAAGACCATGGACGGCATCGTTGCCCATGCGCGGGGGTCAGCCTTGAGAATCTTGCGGTTCATGTTCAACATCAATTCCGCAACACCTTCCCCGTAGTGATGATCGACTGCAACCTTTCCAACGTCTTCCGCTGCATACAAAGCTCCACGAACGCTTTCCGTTCCAGGTCCAGCAGGTATTGCTCGCTCACCTCCGTCGCCTCGCTCAAGTCCCCGCCGCACATCACATAGCCCAGCTTCTCGCTGATCAGGGCATCGTGCTCGCTGATGTAATTCCCGCTGAGCATGCTGTTGGCGCCCACGTACACGATGCCGAGACCTTCCTGGCCCAGCACCTTGATGTCCTTGCGCGGCGCGGGCTTGGTGTAGCCCTTGTTCCAGAGGTCGAGGGCGCAGGCCTTGGCATAGGCCAACTGGTGGGCGCGGCTCACGATCACCTCGTCCTGGCCCTTGCGCAGGTAGCCGAGCGCGAAGGCCTCGTGCCCGCTGGTGGCCACCTTGGCCTGGCCGATGGTGAGGAAGCGCTCGCGCATGGCGTTGATGCGGATGTCGCCCTCCTTCAGCTCGTCGGCGAGGCGCAGGGCGAACTCCTTGGTGCCGCCGCCGCCGGGGATCACGCCCACGCCGAACTCCACCAGGCCCATGTAGGTCTCGGCGTGCGCCACCACCTTGTCCGCATGCAGGCAGAGCTCGGTGCCGCCGCCCAGGCACAGCTGGTGCGGGGCCGCCACCACGGGGATGCTGCTGTAGCGCATGCGCATCATGGTGTTCTGGAAGGTGCGCACGGCCATCTCCAGGTCGTCGTACTCCTGCTCCACGGCCATCATGAAGATCATGCCCACGTTGGCGCCCGCGCTGAAGTTGGCGCCGTCGTTGTACACCACTAAGCCCTTGTAGCCCTGCTCGGCGAGGTCGATGGCCTTGTTGAGGCCCTGGATCACCTCGCCGCCGATGGTGTTCATCTTGCTCGTCCAGCCCACTTGCAGGATGCCGTCGCCGAGGTCGTGGATGGTGGCGGCGCTGTTCTTCCATACCACGTTGCTCTCGGGCAGGTCGGCCAGCACGATCAGGCCTTCGGCACGCGGCACCGGCTTGTAGCTCTTGCTCGCGGGATCGTAGTACAGCCGCTTGCCGCCTTCCACCTTGTAGAAGCTGGTGTGGCCCGCAGCGACCATGTCCTCGACCCACTTCGCCACTTTCACCTTTTTCTCCGCTATCACCTCTTTCACGCCGATGGCATCCCACGTCTCGAACGGCCCCAGCTCCCAGCCGAAGCCCGCGCGCATGGCATCGTCGATCTTGTACAACTCGTCGCTGATCTCGGGCACGCGGTGGCTCACGTAGGCGAAGAGCGCCTGGAAGGAACGGCGGTAAAACTCACCGGCCTTGTCGCTGCCGTTGTACACCAGCTTCAGGCGCTTGCGGATATCCTCTTCCTTCTTGGCGGCGTCCAGCGTGGCGAACTTCGGTTTCACCTGCGGCTTGTACTCCAGCGTGTTCAGGTCCAACGAGAGGATCTCGCCCTTCGGCGTGCTGCGGTCCTTGAAGAAGAAGCCCTTGCCGGTCTTGCTGCCGAGCATGCCCTTCTCCACCATCTGTTGCAGGTAGGGCGGGATGGCGAAGAGGCTGTTGCGCTCGTCGTCGGGACAGTTGTCCTTCACGCCCTGGGCCACTTTCACCAGCGTATCGAGGCCCACCACGTCGGCGGTGCGGAAGGTGGCGCTCTTCGGGTGGCCGATCACGGGGCCGGTGAGGCGGTCCACCTCTTCCACGGTGAGGC
>JAVFAQ010000065.1:0-11567 GCA_034002325.1 Flavobacteriales bacterium
CAAAGAACAGGGGAGCACCTTGTCGGACGCTCCCCTTTGATCGGCGGACCCGTAGGGATTCGACCCCCAAACCTTCTGATCCGTAGTCAGATGCTCTATCCAATTGAGCTACGGGTCCCGGAAAAATCGGCTGCGAAGCTAAGCATCCCTCCAAGGCTGCAAGCACGATCCGCAGGGCGAACCTGCCTACCGGTAGGCAGATTTGCCCTGGCATGATCCCCACGGGCGCCGAAGGCCCGACCCGCTCAGACCCATCCGTTCAGGCGATAGTAGGCGATGGCCGCCAGCTCGCGCAGGCAGGTGATCTGCAGCTTCAGGCGGTTCCAGAAGTCATAGCGCAGGGCGTTGCTTCCGGACACGTCCGGCACGTAGCGGCCGCCCCCGATCGACCGGTGGTGGTAGGCCAGGTCCGAGAACAGGGGGGTGTCCCAGGCGGGCACGCCGTACACTTCGCCGGGTCCGGCCTTGCGGAAGGCACGCACCGAGCGGTACATGTTCTCCGGCGCGGTCACCAGGGCGATCCGGGTGCCCGCCAGGCCGGGATGCGCGCGGTGGTAGGCCAGGGCCTGGCCCCGGGTGTTGGTGCCCTCGGCCAGCCCATGGATGCGCGCAGCCTCCACCCCTCTGTGGCGCAGTTCGGCCACCATGGCATGGAGCACGGCGGTGTCGGGCGTATGCACCACGTCCATGGCGGCCTGCGGGAAGCGGCGGGCCAGGTCAGCCGCATGGAACAACCGCAGCAGCTCCGGCCCCGAAGGCATGCCGCTGCCGCCCAACACCACGATCCGGTCGGGATGCCGCAGGCCCAGGTCTCCGGCCGCCGTTCCCAACCAGTGGTGCATCCGCCACGGCAGCGGGGTGCATGCGAGCACCACCATCAGCAGGGCGGCCCAGCCCAGGATGATCGCACAGGAACGGAGCACGCGGACCACGCCCCGGGCGCACCGCACCCCCACCGCACGAAGCCGCCCGGCACGCATGCGGCCGCTCAGGGTCGGTAATGCTTCAGCGCCTCGGGCATGTACGCGTTGAGGTCGGCGATGCGGCGGGTGTCGCTGGGGTGCGTGCTCAGCAATTCGGGCGGTGCGGCCCCACCGCTGCCGGCGCTCATCCGCTCCCAGAACTTGGGCGCCTCGCGCGGGTCGTAGCCGGCCATGGCCATGAAGATCAGGCCCATCTTGTCCGCCTCGGTCTCGTGCGAGCGGCTGTACGCCAGCATGCCCAGCTGCGAGCCGATGCCCACGCTCTGCAGCAGCAGGTTGCGCGCCAGGCCGGGGTTCTCGCTGGTGAGGATGTCCAAGGTCATGCCCACCCCCTGGGCCAGGATGCCCTGGCTCATGCGCTCGTTGCCATGGCGGGCCACGGCATGCGCCACCTCATGGCCCATCACCACGGCCACGCCGGTCTCGTCCACGGTCAGGGGCAGGATGCCGGTGTAGAAGAGCACCTTGCCGCCGGGCATGCACCAGGCGTTCACCGTGGGGTCGTCGGCCACATTGAACTCCCATTGGTACTCGCTCACCCGCGCGCCCAGGTCGTTGGTCTGGAGGAATTCCTCCACCGCCGCGGCGATCCGCTGGCCACAGCCGCGCACCATCTGCACGCGCGGGTCGCTATCGGGCAGGATGGTGCTGGTGTTCAGGGTCTGTTGGTACTGCTCGTTCACCATGGAGGCGATCTGGCCGGTGCTCACCATGTTGAACTGGCTGCGGCCGGTGACGGGCACCTTCGAGCAGGCCACGGCCAGCAGGATGCACCCGGGGAGGATGATGCGTTTCGGGTTCATGCGATCTCAGCGCTCAGCCCGCGTTCAAGCAGGGCGTTACAACGGGGTTCCAATTCAATGAACGTGCCGCGCTTGACGCTGCACCGGCCATTGTGGTGGACGATCCACGCGCATTGCTCGGCCTGTATGGGGTCGTGCCCGCATAACTCCACCAGGCATTGGATCACATGGTCGAAGGTGTTCACATCATCGTTGTGCAGGACGATCTCCCGCATCATGGACCGGTCCTGGCCCTCTTGGAGCAGGGTTTCCTCGGCAGGTTGTGGCATCGCTACGAAGGTATCCGCCAAAAATACGCTCCGACGCCCGTCCCGGTGCGCGGTCGTGATCGGGGCCGGCCCGATCAGGGCCTGGCCATGATCGCATCGCCGAAGCGGCGCTGCAGGGCGCCGGCCTCGGCCATGGGGATGCGGCGGCCGTTGAGGTAGGCGGTGATGAAGGCGTCCTTCACCCCGCGCTCCACCATTTGGTCGCGCCATTGGCGGGCGGCCTCCACGCTGCCGTGCATGCCGGTGGTGTAACGCAACTGGCCATTGGGCAGCCGTTCGGTGTTGAGCGGTGAAATGTGGAAGATGCGGTCCAAGGCCACCGGCCGGCTGTACACCCCCACCTGCACGGTGAAGAACAGCCCCTGCACGGCCTCCACCTGCCGGGCCGGGGCCGCGGCCGGGTCGGTGTAATAATCCGCCCGGTCCGCCACGGGTTCGAAGGCCGCCACCACTTCCTGCGCGGTGGCCGGGTAGGCGCGCAACAGGGCGCTGTCGGGCATGGCGGCCGGCGGCGGGGTGACGGGCGCGGGCGGGGCGATCACGATCGACGGCGCCGGCACCGCGGCCTCGGCTGGCGGCACCCCGGCGGGCGCCGCCGCCATGGCCGCGCCCCGCTGCCGGGCGATCGCCTCGGCCAGGGGTACGCGGCGGCCGTCCAGGTAAGCCACCACGAAGGCGTCCCGGTAGCCCCGCTCGCGCACCATGCCCCGGGCGATGTTCGCCTGGTCGATCCCGGTGAAGAGGCCCGCCGTGTACCGCACCACGCCGTTGTCCAGGCGCTCGCCGGCCACGGGCTCCAGGTCGCTGAACGCATCCATGGGGATCGGCTTGCGGAAGGCGCCGATCTGCACCTTGAAGACCAGTCCGCTGGGCATGGGCGCATCGATGGGCACCGGCGCGGAGCGGGGGGCCGGGCCGGGCAGCATGGCGAAGTTGTCGCTGGTGAGCACGCCCATCACCGGGACCCGTGCCCCGGTCGTCGGCGGTGCGGTGGGCACCACCACGGGCACCTCATGGGCCACCGGGGCCGGAGGCACTTCCGCAATGGCTTCGCGCACGGGCGCCCCGCCGTCCTCCCCGGGGCGGTCGGCCGCCGTCGGTGCGGGGGGCACGGTCGCCGCCGGTTCTTGTGGGCGCGGCACCGGTGGGAGGCCCGCGACGGCTTCACGCGGGGGCGCCCCGCCATCCTCCACGGGGGGGCGATCGGTCGCGGGAGTGCGCAGGGGCTGCTCCGGGCCGGCCTGGCCATGGGCCTCGGAAATGAGCGGTTCGGCCCGGCGGGTACGCATCTCCAAGGCCATCAGCGCGCTGGGGTCCACGCCTTGCACGCCTTGCAACCAGGCGGCGGCCTGGCGCTCGTTCAGGTCGGCCGCCGCACGCAGGCGGGCGGCCACGTTGTCCAGCGAATCGGCACGGGCCTCCAGGCCGCGCGCACGGGCCATCAACACGGCATGGCGCACGCGTTCCGCACCGGTGGCACCGCCCCCGGCGGGCGCGGCCTCGCTCAGTGACACGGCCAGCATGCGCGTGGCCCGGGCCGCATCATCGGCCTCGCTCGCCGCCTTCTGCTGCTCCATGGCCCGGCTCTTCACGCGGAAGTAGCGGCTGGCATCGGCGTTGTCCACCACCATGCGCTGCTCGTCCGCGTCCAGGTAATAGAACTCCTTCAGCCGCCGGGTGAACTCGCGCACCTCCTCCGCGCGCAGCCGGTCCTCCTCGGCCTGGGCGGCCTCGGCCCGCAAGACCGCCGCATGGGCCAGGAGCGAGTCCGACGAGGCGCGCGTGGCGATGGCCAGCCGCTCCAGGCCGGCCCGCTCGCGCTTGCGCACGGTGGGGATGCTGTCCCGGTAGCGATCGGCCAGGTCGGCCAGGGCCAAGGCTTCCCCTTCCGCGCGCATGGCGTCCTGGGCCGCCCGGTCGCGGTGCTGCCCCAGCAGGTCCGGGTCGGCCTTGTCCAACGGCATGGGCGCCAGGGCCAGGTTCTCCGTGGCCAGGAACTTCTCCATGCGCGCCAGGATGTCGGGGTCCAGGCGGGCCTCCTCCACGGCGCGGTCCACGGCCAGCTCGGCCTCCTGGCGGGCCACGGCATGGTCATCGGCCGCAGCGGATGGCGCCGGCATCATCGGGTCGGGCATGACGGCCGACGGCAGGGCGTCCCGGTCCTGCCCCACCGCGGCGACGCTATCGGGTTCCGACGCGGCGGACATGGCGGTTTCCTGCGGCAGGTCGGGCCCGGGGCGCGGAACGGCCGCGGCCGGCCGGGCCTCGTCGGCGGGCGCATCGGCAGGCGCTTGGGCCACGGCGGGTGCCGGTCCGTCGGCCGGTGGCACATGGGCGCTGGCCGGGGCATCGGCGGGGTCCTCCGCCATGGCCACGGCCGATGGCGTGCCCAGCACCAGGGAGGCCACTTCCTCGTAGGTGAGCGTGCTGCCGCGCACATGGGCGTCGCCGGCCAAGTGGTTCTGCACCGTGATGGCCCGGTCCAGCTCGCGCAGGGCGTTCAGTTCCATGGCGTAGGCGGTGCGGTAGAGGCTGTCCCGCGCGATGATGTCCTCGGAGCGGTCGGCTTGCTTGCGCAATTTCTCCGCGGCGGCGTACCCCTGGCCGGCGTCGTCCGTGAGCTGCCGCACCATCATCACCAGCGGGTCGCTCGGCGGCAGGCCCTTGGCGCCCACCGAACGCTCCAGGCCCTTCAGGCTGTCCGATGCGGTGCGCCATTCCTCCCGGGTGATGAAGGCCGATCGCTGGCCCATGTCGGTGAGCAGGATCATCCGCTCGTCCCGGAGCCGGTCGGCATTGCGCAGGATCCTGTCGAACTGCTTGCGCGGCAGACCGGCGGCGGAGCGCTCCAGGGAATCCACCTGCACCTGCAATTGCACCGCCCGCTGCATCTCGGCCATCTGCTCGGCGGCCGCCTCCTGCACCTGGGGCGACCGATGGACGAGCTTGCTGGCGTACACGTTGCGCGCGTCCGTGTGGACGGCCACGAACCGGTCGAGGGCGGGGTGCGCGGCCGGGCCGTCGGCAGCCGAGGCGGCGCGGGTGCCGGCGGCCGGCTCGCGGGCCAATGCCAACAACTCCTCCTGGCGCAGGCGCAGGTGCTCCTCGGCCATGTGCAGACGTTCGGCGCGCAGCCGGCGCAGGCGCTCCACGCGGGGCAATACGGTGGCGGCCTGGGCGGGGTCCAGTTCCAGCACGGCCACTTGCAGGGCCATTTCGTTGCGAATGCTGTCCGCCAGCATCAGCTCGAGCCCCTGCAGGGCGCTGGCGCGTTCATCCGCATCGGGCAGGCGCAACAGGGCGGCCTTGTCCGTGGCATAGCCGGCATGGAGCCGGTCGATGATCTCCTCGTCCGGGGTGTCCGGCCCGATGCTGATGGGCACCCGGCCGGCCAGCGGCACGTTGACCTCACCGATCTCCGCCCGCAGGGCCTCCACCGGCCCGGCACCTTGCGCCGCGGCCTCCTGCTCCTGCCGCACAAGCTCGGCCAGGCGGGTCTCCAACGAACGGAGTTCAACATCCAATCGGTCGCGCTCGTTGCGGTCCTTTTCCACGGCGGCCAATTGGCGCAGTTCGGCGATGCGGTTCTCCAGGAAGAAGCGCGTGGTGTCGTGCAGTGCGGGGACGGCTTCGGCGGCGAGGTCCGGCACGGCGCCGGCGGTGGCGGCGGTCAGTTGATCGGTCGGGGTGCCCCGGAGCGGTGTCCGGTCCCCTTCCGCAGCGGTATGCGGAGCGGCATCGGCCAGGCCCATGGCACGGGAGTTCGGATCGGGCCGCATGCCGGTGCCTTCGGTGGCCGGCAGGGCCGCCACGGCCTCGTCGGTGCCCTGGCCGGCGGTGTCCATGGTGCGGGTGTGCATGCGCAATGCGGCCTCGGGGGCCGATAGCTCCCAGTCGAAGGACCGGGCCTCCATCTCCTCCACGGGCACCTCGGCCATCGCATCGAACCGTTCCTGGATGGGCAGGGCCTCCACCCGTGCGTCGGCCCCGGCGATGCGCGCTTCGAGGTCCGCTGTGCCCATGGCGGGCAAGGCGGGTATCGCGGGGGCCGGGCCGGCGGCGGCGAGGTGGGCCACCAGGCTGCCCTCGCCACGGGCCACGGCGGCCTCCTTCTCCATGCCGCGGGCCTTGTCGAAGGCGGCGATGGTCTCTTGGCGCAGCGCCTTGGCCTGCGCTTCGAGGTCGGCGATCTCCTTGTCCATCTGTTCGCGCCGCCCCTTGTTGCGGGTCTGCTCGCGCTCGGTGCGTTTGCGGCGGATGCGATCGGCCAGCTCGTTCTCCTCGCCGCTGCCGGCACTGGCCCGCTGCAAGGCACGGGCGGCATCCCGCTCCTTGTCGGTGGCCGCCCGGCGCACGCGCTCCACCACGTCCACGCGGGCATCGGCCCCGGGTACAGGCTGGATCATGGCGCGCAGGTCGGCCAGCAGTCCAATGGCCCGGGCATCGTCACCGGCGGCCAATGCGGCATCCAGCCCGGCGGCCAGGTCGGCGGCCGCGGCGGCCTGCTGGCGGGCGTCGGCCTCCTCGGCGTCCAGGGCTTGGGCGGCCCGCAGGGCGGCGCGTGCCCGCAGGGTGGTGGCGCGGGCCTGCTGGCGATGTGCGGCGGCCAGGGCCATCCGGCGGTCATGGGCCTGTTCATCGTCGGTGTTTTGTGCCGCCTCCACGGTGCTGGCCGCCTTCTCCGCCGCCTGCTCGGCAACGGCCACGGCCTCCACGGCCAGGGTCCGGGCCTGCGCGGCCATACGCTCGTGCCGCTCGGCCTTCTGCTCCATCTCGGGCGCCATGCCGCGGGCCAGTTCCCTTGCCTGGTCCAGGGTCATGTCGGCGGCGAACCCGGCCCGGGCCATGATGTCATCGCCCGCAGCAGGGGTCCCGGTGTCCGTATCCGGCGCCTTCCGCACGTCCAAGGCCGCGCGGCGGCGGATCTCGTCCATGGCCAGGGCCACCAGGTCGCCGTCCAGCGGTGTGTCGAAGTGGTTGCGCACCATCAGGCGCTCCATATCGCCGTGGGGTACCAGTTCCATCTCCTGGCGGTAGGCGGTGGGGGCATCGTTGGCGGGCACTTCCACCTGGGCGGAATGGGTCTTCCCGGTGGGGCCGCAATCCACCATGAAGCGGAACCGGCCGCTGCGCGGCAAGGCCAGCACATAGCCGCCCTCGGCATCGGTGCGCACGTCGGCCACGGGTTCCCGGGTCAGGGCGTCCTCCACCACGATACGGGCGCTGCGGTCGGTGGGATCGATGGCGCTGGCGTAGGTGCCTTGGAGTATGGTGATGGTGATCGGCGCGGTCTGCGTGCTCACCCGGTACACGTGCATGCGCCCCTGCCGGCTGGTGCGGGCGCTGGCGAAGCAGGCCTCCTGGTGGTCGGCGTCCACGATGTAGAACAGGTCGTCGTCCGGGGTGTTGATGGCGAAATCCAGGTTCTCGGGCCGGCCGAAGGCGTCCATGCCCGCGTCGTACGGCGCGCGGAAGATGTCATGGCCCCCCATGGAATTGTGGCCGGTACTGCTGAAGTAGAAGGTCTTCCCGTCGGGGTGCATGAAGGGAAAGTCCTCGTCGTGCTCCGTGTTGATGAAACCGGCGAGCTTCACCGGCTCGGAGAACCGGCCATTGGGCAGCAGGTCGGTCCGGTAGATGTCCAGGCCGGTGCTGCCGTCCTTGCCGAGGCTGCTGAAGTAGATGGGTGCGGGCCGGTCGGGCAGGTAGACCAATGCCCGGCGTTCGTTCCGGCGGTCCAGTGCGGACTTGAGCTCATCGGGCAGCACCACGATGCGCCCGCCGATGTCGCTCAGGTCATAGAACCGGAAGAACTCGCTCTCGGCGGTCTCGACCTTGTTGTGCACCACCACGTCCTTCAAGGAGGAAAGGAGCTTGCGCCCGTTGCGGCACTGTTGCTCCATGGCCTTGGCGGGGTGCTCGGCGAGGGTCTTGCGATCGGCCACCCCGCGATAATGCTGGTAGGCCGAGATGGCCTCGTCGAAGCGGTAGTTCAAGTGGTAGGCGCGGCCCAGCCAGAACCAGGCCACCGGCGGTGTGGCCGGGTGCTGCACGGCGAACTTCAGGTGGCCGATGGCCTTCTCCCGGTCGCCGCCATGGAGCAGGCAGGTGCCGTAGCGGTAATTGAGGGCATGGTCCCCGGGTTCCAGGCTCACCAACTGGGAATAGAGGGGCAGGGCGTCCAGGTAGCGGCCGCCGTTGAAATGGGCGTCCGCCTGCTGGGCCACCTGGGCATTGCCTCCCTGGGCATCGAGCGCGAGGGCCTGTGCGGAGAGACAGACTATGACCGCGATCCGGGCCATGATCCGAGAGTGGCCCCTTGTACCCGCCGCTGCCCGCCATGGTTTCATGGTCGGGACCGGGGTCGGAAGGCCAGCGGCATGCGGCTCTCCTCCCCGCGCAGGAGGCGGCCGATGTTCTGGCGGTGGGTGTAGAAGATCAGCAGGCAGAGCAGGATGGCGAAGCCCACCTTGACCGGGCTGGCCTCGTGGTAGATCAGGGCCACGGCGAGGGGGAAGGCCACCGCAGCGCAGAGCGAGGCGAGGGAAACGAAGCGCGAGAGCAGGAACACGATGAAGAACACGCCGATGCAGATGGCGGCGGCGCCCGGATGCACGGCCAGCACGCCGCCCAACGAGGTGGCCACGCCCTTGCCGCCCCGGAAGCCGGCGAGCAGGGGGTACAGGTGGCCCAGCACGGCGGCCGCCACCAGCATCACGCGCAGCCACATCCAGGGCGCGGTGTCCGGTTCCAGGCCGGAGAGGTTGGGCAGCAGGCGCACGGGGATGAAGCCCTTGAGCACGTCGATCAGCAGCACGGGCACGCCGGCGCGCCAGCCCAGCACGCGGAAGGTGTTGGTGGCCCCGGCGTTGCGGCTGCCGTGCTCGCGGATGTCGATCCCGTGCCGGGCGCGCCCCCACCATAGGCTGGTGGGGATGCTGCCGCACAGGTAGGCCACCGCCGTGGCCAGGGCCGCGTATGCCCAGGGGAATTCCATCGCTCAAATGCCGAACCGGTCGCGGAAATCCTCCACCTTCCGCTTGGTGGTGATCGTGAACTGGTAGTCCGGCCGGTCCTTGCCGCCGCTGATCTTCTTCTTGTCCTCCTTCAGCTCGGTGACCATGGTGTTGAACTCCGGGTCGCTGCTGTAGGCATAAAGGTAGTTCCTGCTGTACTGGAAGAACCAGTAGGTCTTGTCATCGGGCATGAGGAAGATGGTCATCACGTCGCCGCTGCGCTTGCGTTCGAGCTGCACCTTGCCCTTGACGTACTTGTACAGGGACTTCTTGCCGATGGTGGCGATGCCGATATCGCCCTCGCTCACCCAGCTCTGCTCGGGCCCGCTCCACTTCATCTTCACGTCGGCCAGCACCATGGTCTTCACCAGCTCGTCGGGCATGCGGCGGATCTCGCCCTTGATGCTGAGCTCGCTGATGAGCTTGTCCGAGCGCTCCAGGCCGAGCATCTCGCGCAGCATCTTCTCATAATAGGTGGTGGCGATGTTCACGGGCTTGGCCTCGGGGTGTGCGGCGATCGCGTTGGCCATGGCGTCGATGGCGTTGTCCAGGAAGAAGAAATCGGCGAGCATCACCCCGCTGGTGGTGGCCACGGCGCCCTCGGTCTCGAAGCGGGTGCCGCCCACGGTGGTCACCTCCACCTGGCCCAGGTCCACGCCGTGGTGTATGCGGCCGTCGCCTTGGATCACGCAGTTGTCCGTGGCCAGGCTCACCAGGTTGCCGGGCAGGTCGCGCTGGCGGATCTTGTCCTTGTTGGAGATCACGTACTCCTTGCGGCCCTTGTCGTAGTGCAGCAGCCCCCGGCCGGCCAGCATGGGCACGTCGCCCTGCGACCGGGTGCGGCTCAGGAAGGTGGCGTACACGCCGAAGGGGTCGTCGGCGGTCATGAGCATGCCGGCCCCGAGGCGGCGGGCCATCTCGTCGTACAGGGTGTCGCTCACGGGTATGAGCACGTCCATCGGGTCGATCTCGGCCTCGAAGCCCATCCAATTGCGCTCCAGGCCGGCGCACCCGTGCTGTATGCGCGTGCTTCCGCGGAAGGTGAGGTGCTTGATGCTGGCGGTGAGGAAGACGTCGCCGAAGAAGTCGAAGGCCGGGCTCAGCTGGAAGTCCTCCTCGCGGGCGATGCGGCCGCGCGCGCGGGTCTGCTGCACGGAATCCACGTAGATGTTCGGCAGGTTGATGGCGAAGGTGCGGCCGTCCTCGTCCACGTGGTCGATCGTGCCGCTGGCGGTATAGTTGCGCCGGGCCTTGATGTCCACCCGCGCATCGCGGATCACATGGAAGCGGTCCACGTGGTTGGCGGTGATCACCGCGTTCACCAGGGGGTCCATCACGGCGTTTCGGCGGATCCGCAGGCGCATGCTGTCGGGGGTCACCAGGGCATCGGCCACCTGCATGTACACCACCTCGTCCGCGGTGATCAGGTGGCGCTTCAGGTCGTACCGGGCCTTGGGGGCCATGAAGCTCAGGCTGTCCTGGTCGGGATGCACGCTGATGAAGTTGGAGCCCGAGAGCTGCAGGTCCTCGGCGCCGGCCGCGGCGGTGCGGTCGCTCTCCAGCTGGATGTCGCCCTCGTCCATGAACCACTTGAAGCGGTCCATGTAGCAGATGTAGCGGTTCACGGGGAACTCCACCATGGTCTCGGCGCCGTTGCTCACGAACTCGCCCACGCGCTCGTCCAGCTTGATGTGGGCGTTCACGTTGTCCGTCTTGAAGGCGATGCTGCTGATGTCGCCGTCGGTGAGGTTGAAGCCGGCGGTATCGGCCCTCACGCGCATGGCCTCGAACTGGAACAGGCGCGACTCCAGGGTGGCGTTGCGGAAGTCCACCAGGCCGCCGCCGGTCATGCCCTGCGGCCCCAGGTCGGTGTGGCCGTGCAGGTCGGCCTGCCCGTCGAACATCACCATGGCTGCCTTGAGCACTTCGGCATGGAGGCGGTCGGCGGCGGGTTCGAGCCGCACGAAGAGCTCGCGGCCGGCCACCTGCGGCACCCCGGGTGCGGCGGCGGTGCGGTTGGTCAGCGTGTCGGCCCGGCCGATGGTGCTGTCCGGGCAGAAGACCAGGTTGGGCGAGCGCAGGTCGGTGGTGCGGTACGCCAGCGCGCCGGCCCCTTGCAGGCCCCGGTTGTTGAGGGTGATGGAATCGGTGTACCGGGCCTTGCCGCCGTACAAGGGCAGGCCCGCGTCCGGCGTGGCGGTGACGAAGCCCAGGGCGTAGTCCGGCTGCAGGCGCAGGGGTTCCACGATGTCCGGGAAGATCCCCCCGGACACCAGCGTGCCGGTGAAGGTGAGTCCGGCGTTGGTGAAGTTGTCCAGCGAGTCCAGTTGGAAGGGGACGGACCGGTAGTGGAAGCGCTCACGCTGGTACACGCCCTTCTGGATCGACGGGCGGTCGTAATGGACATAGCTCTCGCGGGTGCTGTTGAACTTGGGGAAGGCCGGGAAGTCCTCCTGCTTCAGGCCGCTCTTGTTGCCGGGGTGGTCGATCTCCAGG
>JAVFAQ010000066.1:0-11542 GCA_034002325.1 Flavobacteriales bacterium
GGTGAAGCGGAGGAAAGAGTATGAGGGTGGAAGAGTGCGAGCGTGAGGCGGCACCCGCACCCTTGGCTTTCCCATGGAACAGATCCCTTCCTTGTCACCAGGCCGGTCGCCGTTGGGTCGATCCCCCTGCCGTTGGGTCGATCGTTCTTGGCTTGCAATGGGCGGATGCGGTCCTTTTGCGGGAACAGCATCCGAACCGCGTCCCGCCATGTTCTTCCCCCACCGCACGTTGACCGTCCTATGCATGGCCGGGTCCCTGCTCGCCAGCGCCCAGAACGTGGGCATCAACGTGGACGGGGCCGCGCCGCACCCCAGCGCCCTGCTGGACGTGGACGCCGCCGCGCTCCCCACCACCGCCAAACGCGGCCTGCTGATACCGCGTGTCTCCGCGGCGGAGATGAACTCCATCGCGGCGCCGGCCAACGGCCTGTTGGTGTACAACACCACGGCGGGCGGCTTCTGGTATTGGAACGGCACGGCCTGGGTGCCCGTGGCGGCCGCCGCCAGCGGTACCCTGGACCAGGCCTACGACTCCGGCGGGGCGGGCGCCGGCCGCACCATCACCGCCGACGCGGGCGCCGTGAGCGTGCAGGGCACCGACGGCCTGCACGTGACCGGCACGTATGGAAACGGGGCCACCATCGACCTGGCCGGGGCGGGCACGCGCATGTTCTTCAACCCGCGCAAGGCCGCGTTCAGGGCGGGGCGCGTCACCGGCGCGGAGTGGAACGATGCCAACGTGGGGGGGCAGTCCGCGGCATGGGGACTCAACACCACGGCCTCGGACAACCTGGCCACGGCATGGGGTGGCGGCACCACCGCCTCGGGGAGCCATGCCACGGCATGGGGCAGCGGCACCACCGCATCGGGGAGCCAGTCCACGGCATGGGGGATCGGCACCACCGCCTCGGGCAACTACGCCACGGCATGGGGGCACGGCACCACGGCGCCTTCCTTCTCCGAAACGAGCCTTGGGCGCTACAACACCATCTATGTGCCCGTATCGGCCGTGGCGTGGAACGCCGCCGACCGCCTCTTCACCGTGGGCAATGGCGCCAGCGCCGCCGCCCGCAGCGATGCCCTGGTGGTCCTGAAGAGCGGCAACACGGGCATCGGCACCGACCAGCCCACCCAGCGGCTGCACGTGGTGGGCAGCATACGCATGGTGGACGGCAGCCAGGCCGCAGGCCGCGTGCTCACCAGCAGCGCCGACGGCACAGCCACGTGGAGCAACGCGGGCACGTTGGCCAGCGGCACACTGGACCAGGCCTACGACTTCGGCGGGGCGGGCGCGGGCCGCACCATCACCGCCGACGCGGGCGCCGTGAGCGTGCAGGGCACCGACGGCCTGCACGTGACCGGCACCTACGGAAGCGGGGCCACCATCGACCTGGCCGGGGCGGGCACGCGCATGTTCTTCAACCCCCGCAAGGCCGCATCCAGGGCGGGGCGCGTCACCGGCGCGGAGTGGAACGAAGCCAACGTGGGGAACTATTCCATGGCATGGGGGTACAACACCACCGGCTCGGGACCCTATTCCACGGCATGGGGGTACGGCACCACCGCCTCGGGGGTGGTCTCCACGGCATGGGGGGAGACCACTACAGCCCAGGGCTACAACGCCACGGCATGGGGGTTAGGCACCGAGGCACCCTCCTTCGTGGAAACGAGCCTGGGCCGGTACAACACCACCTACGCGCCCGCGTCGGCCACCGCATGGAACGCCGCCGACCGCCTCTTCACCATCGGCAGCGGCACCAGCGATGCCGCCCGCAGCAATGCCCTTGTCCTGCTGAAGAACGGCAACATGGGCCTCGGCAACATCACCCCCACCGCGAAACTGGACGTGGACGGGCAGGTACGCATACGCGGCGGAGCGCCCGCTGCCGGGCGCGTGCTCACCAGCAGCGTCGACGGCACAGCCTCGTGGAGCAACGCGAGCACGGTGGCCAGCGGCACCCTGAACCAGGCCTACGACTTCGGCGGGGCGGGCGCGGGCCGTACCATCACCGCCGACGCGGGCGCCGTGAGCGTGCAGGGCACCGACGGCTTTCAGGTGACCGGCAGCTTCGGTGGTGGGGCCACGATCGCCCTGGCCGGGGCGGGCACGCGCATGTTCTTCAACCCGCGCAGGGCTGCGTTCAGGGCGGGGCGGGTCACTGGTGCGGAGTGGAACGATGCCAACGTAGGCGTCTACTCCATGGCATGGGGGCAGAACACCACCGCCTCAGTGCTCTACGCCACGGCATGGGGGCAGAACACCATCGCCGCGGGCAACTACGCCACGGCATGGGGGCTGAACACCACCGCCTCGGAGCTCTACGCCACGGCATGGGGGTGGGAGTCCTCCGCTACAGGGCAGCGATCCACGGCATGGGGGTACAACGCTACTGCTTCGGGCCTTCAATCCACGGCATGGGGCGCCAGCACCACCGCATCGGAAACCGGTTCCACGGCATGGGGGTCCCTCAACACCGCCTCGGGGCCAGGCTCTACGGCATGGGGGTGGAACACCACGGCCTCGGGAAACCAATCCACGGCATGGGGGAACGAAATCGAGGCGCCGTCCTTTTTGGAAACAAGCCTGGGCCGGTACAACACCCTCTACGTGCCCGCGTCGGCCAACACATGGAACAACGCCGACCGCCTCTTCACCATCGGCCGGGGCACCAACAATGTCGCCCGCAGCAACGCCCTCACCCTGCTGAAGAACGGCAACATGGCCCTCGGCAACATCACCCCCGCCTACCAGTTGCACCTGTCCACCAATCCGGCCGCCAAGCCGGGCAGCAACGTATGGACCGTGGTCTCCGACGCCCGGCTGAAGCGCGACATCGGCCCCTTCACCGATGGCATGGACGTGATCCGGCGTATCGACCCCGTGTGGTACACCTACAACGGCGAGGCCGGCATGCCGCAGGAACGCTTCGCCGGGGCGCTGGCGCAGGAGATCCAGCAGGTGGCGCCCTACATGGTGCATGAGTGGACCTACCGCGACCCCGAAGGCCGCGAGGAGCAATACCTCGCCGTGGACTACGGCGCGCTGGACTTCGTGGTGATCAACGCGCTGAAGGAGCAGCAGGCCATGATCGACGCGCTGCGCCGCGAGGTGGAGGCCCTGCGGCACGCATTGCAAGAGGTCGCCACCGGCCGGTAGCGGCGCCTGCTTCCCCGTCGTGCGGCCGCATGGGACCGGGCGCCGCTGCCACCCCGGCCTTCCGCTGCCGGCGACCGGGCCAGGGCCTACCCCGGGCGGCCCTGCACCAACCGGAAGGCATCCCCGTCGAACAGGCCGAGGTCGCTCATCTTCAGGTGCGGGATCACCAGCAGCGCCATGAAGCTCAGGGTCATGTAGGGCGCGGCGAGCGTGCTGCCCAGCTCCTTCGCCTCGCGGTCCATCTGCGCGTAGGCATCGGCCACGGTGTAGGCGTCGGCATCGGTCATGATCCCCGCCACCGGAAGGGGCAGCACGCGCTGATGTGCACCGTGGGCCAGGCTGAGGCCGCCCTGGTGCGCGATCACGGCGTTGACCGCCGCGCACAGGTCGGCATCGTTGGTGCCCACGGCCACGATGTTGTGGCTGTCGTGCGCCACGCTGCCCGCGATGGCTCCGCGCTTCAGGCCCATGTGGGTGATCCAGCCCACGGCCGGGGGCGCGTCGCGGTAGCGGTTCACCACGGCGATCTTCAGCAGGTCCTTGGCGGGGTCGGCCACGCAATGGCCGTCCGTCACCGTGGGCGGCATCCATTGCTTGGTGGTGATCAGCTGGCCATCGTGCGCGGCGATCACCAGCAGGTCGCCTGGTGCAGCGGGCACACGGAAGTCCTCCTCCTGTTTCGGCGAACAGTGGAACCGGTTCGGCCGTTCGGCGCGCACGCTGCCGATCAGGCTGCGCCCGTGCTCGGCCACCAAGCGGCCCCCGATCCAGGTGCGCAGCACCTTGAACCCCGTGAGGTCCTCGACCATGATCAGGTCGGCGGGATCGCCCACGCGCAATGTGCCCACCGGCATCCGGTAGTGTTCCACGGGGTTCAGGCAGGCCACGCGCAGCACGTTGAACACATCGTGGCCCAACGCCACGGCGCGCGCGCACAGCCGGTCGATATGCCCGAGCACCAGGCTGTCGGGGTGCTTGTCGTCGCTGCAGAACATCAGGTTTTCCACGTGGTCGTGGAGGAGCCCGATCAACGCATCGAAGTTCTTCGCCGCGCTGCCTTCGCGGATCAAGATCTTCATGCCGCAGGCCAGCTTGTCCAGCGCCTCTTCGCGGGTGAAGCACTCGTGGTCGGTGGCGATACCTACCTGTCCGGCAGGCAGGCCTACCTGTCCGGCAGGCAGGCCTACCTGTCCGGCAGGCAGGCCTGCTTCGATGTAGCGCCGCGCCGCCTCCCCGCGCAATCCCGGTGCGTGGCCGTCCACCGGTTTTCCGAGGCGATGGGCATGGGCGATCTTGGCCATCACTTCGGGGGCGCCCGCCAGCACGCCGGGAAAGTCCATCACCTCGGCGAGGTAGCCGATGGCGGGGTGCTCCAGCAGGCGGCCGGTGGCGGCGGCATCGATCGTGGCACCGGCCGTCTCGAACGCGGTGGCGGGCACGCAGCTGGGCGCGCCGAAGAAGAAATGGAACGGCACCTGCGCGCCGTTGGCGATCATGAACTCCACGCCCGGCACACCCAGCACATTGGCGATCTCGTGCGGGTCGCTCACGGTGGCCACCGTGCCGTGCGTCACCGCCAGCCGCGCGAACTCCGAGGGGACCAGCAGGCTGCTCTCCACGTGCACGTGGGCGTCCACGAAGCCGGGCAACAGGAAGCCGTTGACCGGGTCGGTCACCTCGCGGATGGATACGATGCGGCCTTGCTCCACCACCACTTCCGCCGGAAAGATGCGGCGTGCGGGGATGTCGACGAGATTACCGGTGATGGTGGACGTGGGCACGGCGGCGGCAAGGTAGGCCCGGTCCGGCATCGCCGAAAACCGGGGCGACCGCCGGTTCGGGCCATGGCCCTCGTTCCGACCGGGCAGCGGCCTGGTACCACGATCCCATCCGGGCCCATGTGGGCGGAAGGCATCACTTCGGCCTGGACGGACCGATGCGGGAATGGCTCACGTCAACCGGATCTCCACCCGCGTGCCTGCGGCGGTGCCATCCTGTTGCAGGTCGGTGAATCGCAGGCGATCGGTGTCGGCGAGGTGCCTGGCGAGCAGCTCCAGGCGTTCGCCGGTGAGTTGCAGGCCCAATGACCGCCGACCCGGCGTGGGGCTCCTGGCCTGCCGGCCCACGCCGTTGTCCTGCACCGTGCAGACCACCGTGCCCTGGTGCTGCACGAACCGCACATCGAGCCGGCGGGCCCCCTGCCTGGGCGCGAGGCCGTGCCAGATGGCGTTCTCCACGAAGGGCTGGATCAGCAGGGAGGGGATCGTCACATCATCGGCCGCGAGGACCTCGTCCACCTCGATGGCCCAGGTGAAGCCCGGCCCCATGCGCAGTTCTTCCAGGGTGATGTAGTGGTGCAGGAACTCGATCTCCTCGTCCAGCCCGATGCGGTCGCGCACGCTGTGCTCCAGCACCATGCGCAGCAGCCGGGCGAAGCCGTCCAGGTAGTTCTCGGCCTGTTCATGCGCGCCCTCCATGGAGAGGGCCTTGATGGCGCTGAGGCAGTTGTGGATGAAGTGCGGGTCCATCTGCGTGCGCAGCACCTTCAACCGCAGCAGGCCGTTGATCTCCTCGATCCGCTCCTTCTGGTCCTTCAGCTCGGCGTTGAGCCCTTCGAGCGCGGTGGCGTGGCGCCGCTTGAGGCGCAGGTTGCGGAACACGAGCAGCACGCCGCCCAGCAGCAGCACGGCCACCGCCATGCTGCCGTACAGCTGGATGTTCCGCAGGCGAAGGCGTTCCTGCTGCGCGCGCGACCGGGCGCCGAGACGCTGGATCTCCTCCTCCTTCGCTCGTGTCTCGAAGATCTTCTCCAGTTCCAGGTATTGCTCGTCGAGCGCCTTCTCGAAGAGGGTGTCGTGCTTGTAGAGGGCGAGCAGGGCCATGTCGTACGCGGCCTCATGGTCGCCCAAGGCGGCGAGGGCCTCGGCGCGCAGTTCGGCGAGGTCGATGGACAGGTCGAGCTCGCTGCCGCCGATGCGGTCCAGCGAGTCGGCGGTGTGCAGCACGGCCAGGGCCTCCTGATGGCGCTGCGCGTGCATGAGCGACCGGGCCAGGTTGGCGGTCATCCATGCGCGGTCGCGCGTGCCCACGTCGCCCGCTTCGTCCAGCGCCAGCCGGTGGAGGCGCACGGCCTCCTGGTGGTCCCCTTGCTCGGCCAGGGTGCTGGCGAGGTTGCCGAGGATCGCCCGCCGCAGCCGGGACTCGGTATGCTCGGCGAAGTGCAGGGCGGCGCGGAAATGCTGTTCGGCCGGGTCCGTGCGTTGCGCGCGGCTGTACATGCTGCCCATGCTGTTGTGGGCCAGGGCCAGCTGGCGAACGTCCTTCCCGTACCGCTCCGCCAGGGCGAGGTGTTCGCGGCGCAGGCGGTCGGCCTCATCGTAGTGCCGTGCCTCCACGTTGAACTTCGTGAGCAGATAGAGCGATCCGAGGATGCGCGTCGTGTCCCTCAACTCCCGAGCGATGAGCAGGGCCTGCTGCGCGTGCGCGATGGCGAGGGCCGGCTCGTCCCCACCGCTATGGTCGAGGGCCTTCTGCCTGGCGATCTCGTACCGGTCCGTGACCGGGCCCGTATCCTGGGCCTTCCCCGCGATGGGAGCCAGCACAAGGAGGAGTACGAGCGGGCGCTTCACCCGGCGAAGGTCGGCAACGTCATCGATCCGGCGCCATGCGCGCAGAGGGCCGATATGGACGTGCGCGCACGACGTTCCCGGCATGACCGGTTTGGTATGCGTGCATACCTTTGAAGCCCCGGTCCCCAGGTCTTCCGTTCCTTCGTGGCCCCGATAGTCAACCATCCTCATCCCCGATGAAGATCCTCGTCCTCCTGAGCCAAGTGCCCGACACCACGGCCCGCATCGCCTTCACCAACGACAATACCGCCTACGACGCCAGCGGGGTCACCTTCATCGTGAACCCGTACGATGAATGGTACGCCCTGGTGCGTGCGCTGGAGCTGAAGGAAGGCGCCGGGGCCGGCAGTGTCACCACCATCACCGTGGGCGGCGCCGACAGCGATGCCACCATCCGCAAGGGCCTGGCCATCGGTGCGGACGAGGCCGTGCGCGTGGACGTGCAGCCCGCCGATGCGTACCAGATCGCCCAGCAGATCGCGGCCTATGCCAAGGACAAGGGCTTCGACCTGATCATGGCGGGCAAGGAGACCATCGACCACAACGGCGGCCAGGGGGGCGCCATGGTGGCCGAACTGCTGGACCTGCCCTACGTGGCCCTGGCCAGCAAGTTGGATGTCGCGAACGGCACCGCCACCGTCGAGCGCGACGTGCCCGGCGGGGTGGAAGTGGTGGAAGCCGCCCTGCCCCTGGTGATCGGCGCCGCCAAGGGCATGGCCGAGCAACGCATCCCCAACATGCGCGGCATCATGGCCGCCCGCAGCAAGCCCCTGCACGTGGTGCCCGCCGTGGCCGTGGACGAGGTGGCGAAGACCGTGAAATTCGAATTGCCCCCGGCGAAGGGCGCCGTGAAGATGATCCCCGCCGACGACGCAGGCAAGCTGATCGAACTGCTGCACACCGAAGCCAAGGTGATCTGACCAATTGATCGTACGGGCGCGTCATGGCGTGCCCCAACCCATTCGCAATGAACACCATCGTATTCATCGACACCCGTGGCGAAAAACTGCCCAAGGCCGCCCAGGAAGCCGTGACCTACGCCAGCCAATTGGCCAACGGCCCCGTGACCGCCGTGACCTTCGGCGATGCGGCCGGGCTGGAAAGCCTCGGTGCGCAGGGCGCGTCCAAAGTGATCGTGGCCCGCAACGTGAAGCAGGTGGACGGCCAGCAGCTCACCAAGCTCGTGGCCGATGTGGCCGCCAAGGAAGGTGCCACCACCATCGTCTGCGTGCATGATGCCACCGGCAAGACCGTGGCCCCGCGCGTGGCCGCCCGCCTGAAGGCCGGGCATGTGGCCGGTGTCACCGGGCTTCCCGAAGGTGGCCTGTTCCGCCGCAACGTGTTCAGCGGCAAGGCCCGCGCCTTCGTGGAGGTGACCAGCCCGGTGAAGGTGCTCAGCATCATGCCCAACAGCATCGCCATCGCCCACAACGGCGGCAGCGCCACGGTGGAAGAATACAGCGGCGACCTCGGTGCGGCGCGCATCACCGTGAAGGAGGTGCGCAAGGCCGGCACCGGCGTGCCCCTGCCCGAGGCGGAACTCGTGGTGAGCGCCGGCCGCGGCATGAAAGGCCCCGAGAACTGGGGCATGATCGAGGAGCTGGCGAAGGAGCTCGGCGCCACCACCGCGTGCAGCCGTCCCGTGGCCGACATGCACTGGCGTCCGCACCACGAGCACGTGGGCCAGACCGGCGTGGCCATCCGCCCCAACCTGTACATCGCAATCGGCATCAGCGGCGCCATCCAGCACCTGGCCGGCGTGAACCAAAGCAAGGTGATCTGCGTGATCAACAACGATCCCGAGGCGCCGTTCTTCAAGGCCGCCGATTACGGCATCGTGGGCGATGCGTTCCAAGTGGTGCCGAAGCTCATCGAGGCGGCGAAGAAGCTGAACGCGGAGCGGTAGTTCCCAGTTGTCAGTTGTCCGGGTCGGGGCCTTCCTCTGACAACCGACAACTATCAACCATGGTCCCGCCGCCCCCACACCCCGTACACCACCGCGCCCAGGCCCACGATCCCCAGCCCGGCGCCGGAGTACATCGGCGACATGATCAGCAGGTTCACGCAGAAGGCCGAGGCGCACAGCACGCACAGGCCGGGGACCACCGGACATTGACAGCTGTGTCCGGGTAACAGGGCATGCCTCCCACGGGCCTATCTTTGGTCAACCACCCGTTCCCATGAAGACCATCGCCGACCGCATTACCATCGATCCCGCCCAATGCGGCGGACGGCCTTGCGTGCGCGGCATGCGCATCCGTGTCACCGACGTGCTGGACCTCTTGGCCTCGGGGCTTTCCAAGGAGCAGGTGCTTGAGGAACTGCCCGATCTGGAGCCGGAGGACATCGAAGCGGTCCTGCGGTTCGCCAGCCAGCGCCTGGACCATCCCATCCTCGCTGCATGACCATTTGGCTGGATGCCCAGCTATCTCCTTGGCTGGCCCAATGGATCAGCGACAACGGCTACTGTCAAGCGGTCCCTCTGCGTGAGCTGGGCCTCCGGGACGCATCGGACCCGGACATCTTCATGAAGGCCCGCGAAGCGAACGTGGTGGTCATGACGAAGGACAAGGATTTCGTGGACCTGCTGCATCGCCACGGGCCACCGCCCAAGGTGCTGTGGGTCACGGCGGGGAATACGAGCAACGCGGCCATGGCCTTCATCCTCACCAAAGCCTTGGCTCCCGCATTGGGCCTGTTCCACAAAGGAGAGCAACTCGTGGAGATCACCGGGTGAGGGTCCCGCGATCGGGTGCGCGATGCGTTCCTCGTGGTGCCGAAGCTCATCGAGGCGGCGAAGAAGCTGAACGCGGAGCGGTAGTTCCCAGTTGTCAGTTCTCAGTTGTCCGGGTCGGGGCCTTACCCTGGCAACTGACAACCGACAACTATCAACCATGGCCCCGCCGCCCCCACACCCCGTACACCACCGCGCCCAGGCCCACGATCCCCAGCCCGGCGCCGGAGTACACCGGCGACATGATCAGCAGGTTCACGCAGAAGGCCGAGGCGCACAGCACGTACAGGCCGGGTATCACCGGGTAGCCGAAGGCCTTGTAGGGGCGCGGCGCATCGGGTTCGCGTTTGCGCAGCACGAAGATGCCCAGGACGGTGACCACGTAGAACAGCAGCGAGGCGAAGGTGACGTACTCCAGCAGCTCGCTGTAGGTGCCGCTGAGGCAGAGGGCGCAGGCCCACACGCATTGCACCATCAGCGCGTGGCCGGGCACGGCGTTGCGGTTGAGGGTGCCGGCCTTGCGGAAGAACAGGCCGTCCTGGGCCATGGCGTAGTACAGGCGTGCGCCGGCCAGGATGATCCCGTTGTTGCATCCGAAGGTGCTCACCATGATCAATGCGGCCATGATGTACACGGCGGCATCACCGAAGATCACCGCGGCGGCGGCGGTGCCCACGCGGTCGGCCGCGGCCAGCTGCACCTCATGCACCGGCAGCAGGGCCAGGTAGGCGATGTTGGCCAGCACGTAGAGCACCGTGACGATGAACGTGCCGATCGCCAGGCTGAGCGGGATGTTGCGCTGGGGTTCGCGGATCTCGCCGGCGATGAAGGTGATGTTGTTCCACGCGTCGCTGGCGAAGAGCGAACCCACCATGGCCACCCCCAGCATGGCGAGCAGGGCCATGCCGTGCAGCGGTGTGGAAGTGGTGGTGCCATCGGGGTGTACGGTGAGCCGGCTGGCGGCCCAAGGGTCGGCGAAGTTCTCGGCCAGCACCGGCAGGCCCATGCCCACGCTCAGCCCCACGACGATCAGCGCCAGCACCGCGCCGATCTTCGCCAGGGTGACGATGGTCTGCAGGGTCTTGCCCTTGTCCACCCCCCGGCCGTTGAACCAGGTGAGCAGCACGATGCTGGCGATGGCGTAGATCTGCCCGGCGTCGATCCGGAACCCGCCCGCCCGCAGCAGCACGTTCTCCGCGCTGAGCACCGGGAAGAACACGGCGCTGAACTTGGCGAAGGCCATGGCCACCGCGGCGATCACCCCGGTCTGGATCACGGTGAAGACCGTCCACCCGTACATGAAGGCGGGCAGCTTGCCGAAGGCGCGCTGGATGTACTTGTACTGGCCCCCGGCGGCGGGCATCATGCCGGCGAGCTCGCCGTAGCTCAGCGCGGCCATCACGGTGAGCAGGCCGCTCACCACCCAGGCCACCAGCATCCAGGCCGGCGAGCCCAGGTCGCGCATCATGGCGGCGCTCACGATGAAGATGCCCGAGCCGATCATCGAACCCGACACGATCATGGTGGCATCGAGCAGGCCGAGGGAGCGTTTGAAGCCGGTCATGGGGGCGGAGCGGTGGCGAATGTAAGCGGTGGTGGGGAAGGGAGTTGACGGTTCCCCGTTGCCGGCCTGACGAACTTCCTGTCCGGCAGGCAGGCCAACGACCGGCCCCCTGACGGGGTGCCCGCCACCCGGGGGAACGGGGTCCTGCCGGGGCCATGCGTACCCGTCCAAGCCCGTTCCGTACCTTCGGGGCCCTTCCGATACCCCGTATGGACAAGGTGGAAATGCGTTTTCTGCGCATCACGTACAGTCAGATGCACGCCGGCGCCTATGTGATGATCCTGGCCGAGGTGGCCGGTGATCGCCGCCTGCCGATCGTCATCGGCGGGGTGGAGGCCCAGGCCATCGCCATCCAGGCGGAGAACATCAGGCCCACCAGGCCGCTCACGCACGACCTGTTCAAGAACACGGTGGAGACCCTGGGCTACACCCTGAAGGAAGTGGTGATCACCGACCTG
>JAVFAQ010000067.1:0-11432 GCA_034002325.1 Flavobacteriales bacterium
GGCTGCACTACCGCATCACCATCGGTGGCAAGGCCGAGGACCGCGTGAGCGACAAGGCCGTGGCACGCACCGACCTGCCCGCCGCCGGCCGCAATCCCGTGGCCGTGCGCAACACCGGAGAGGGACTGCTGTACCTGCGGCTGGTGCGCACCGGCACGCCCATGCCCGGCAGCGGGACCGCCGCCGCCCACGGCATGGGCATGGACGTGGAGTACCGGCTGATGGACGGCACCCCGCTGGACCCCGCGCGGATATCGCAAGGCACCGATTTCATGGCCGTGGTGCGCGTGACCCATCCCGGTACCGGTGAACGCTATGAGAACATCGCCCTTACCCAGGTGTTCCCCAGCGGCTGGGAGATCCGCAACATGCGCATGGAGGGCAGTGACTCCGGCCCGGCCGGCTTCACCTACCAGGACATCCGCGACGACCGCGTGATGACCTACTTCGACCTGCGACCGCTCCGCCCGAAGACCCTGCGCATCCTGCTGAACGCCGCGTACACCGGACGGTATTTCCTGCCCGGGGCCCATGCCGAGGCCATGTACGACAATACCATCAATGCCCGCAGCCACGGTGGCTGGGTGGAAGTGGTGCGGCCGGGAAGCGAAATGGCGAGATCGGAGTAGCGCTGTGGAGTGGTGAGTGGCGAGTGGCGACATCCTACTCGCCACTCGCTACTCGATATCCGTTCTCCTACTCGCCTGTCCCCTCCCCGATCCAGCGGTCCAGCCAGCCGAAGACCTCGTCGTGCCAGCGCTTGCTGTTGCGTGGCTTCAGCACCCAGTGGTTCTCATCGGGGAAGCGCAGCATCTTGGACGGGACGTTGTTGGCCTGCAGCGCGGTGAAGGCCCCGATGCCTTGGTCCATGGGCACGCGCAGGTCGTTGTCGTTGTGTACCACCAGCATGGGGACGCGCCATTCGTGCGCGTGGAGCAGCGGGTTGAAGGTGTCATGCACGGCGGGGTCCTTGAACACGCTGGCCCCGTTCTCCCAATCGGAGAACCAGAGCTCCTCGGTGCTGTAGCCCATGCTGCGCGTGTCGAACACGCCGCAATGGGACACGAGGGCCTTCCACGGCTGCGGCCACACGCCGGCGATCCAGTTCACCATGTACCCGCCGTACGATGCGCCCAATGCGGCGGCCCGATCGCCGTCCAGGAAAGGATAGGTGCGCAGCGCATGCGCCCAGCCCTTTTGCAGGTCTTCCAGCGGGCGGTCGCCCCAGTGCCGGCTGATGGCGTCGGTGAAGGCCTGGCCGTACCCGGTGCTGCCGTGGAAGTCGATCATCACCACCGCATAGCCGGCGCCCGCGTACGTCTGCGGGTTCCAGCGGAAGCTCCAGCCATCGCCGAAGCTGCCCTGCGGCCCGCCGTGGACCAGGAAGGCCACGGGGTACTTGCGGCCCTCCACGTAGTTGGCCGGCTTGATCACGAAGCCATGCACGGTCGCGTCGTTCCATCCGGGGAAGCTGAACTGCTCGTACGCCCCGAAGGCACGCTGCTCCAGCACCTTGTTGATGCCCGTGAGCAGGGTGGCCCCGTCGTCGATCCGCTGCGCCTTGGGCCGGGCGGCGAAGAGCTGCGACGGGCTGTTCAGGCCGCTTTTCAAGAAGACGATGCCGCGCGGGGTCTCCACGAAGGCATCGATGCTGCCATCGTTGCTCAATTGCGACACCGTGTGCTTCTGCGTGTCGATGCGGAACAGCCGCCTGCGCCCGAGGTCCTGTGCGGTCACGAGGATGCTGCGCCCATCGCGCGCCCATTGGAACGCGCCCACGCTGCGGTCCCAGTCGGGCGCGATGGCGGTGGTGCGGCCGGTGGCCAGGTCGCGCACGTGCAGTGCGAAGCGATCGGCCTCGAAGCCCGGGCGCTCCATCGCCACGTAGGCCAGCCGCTTGCCGTCGGGCGATAACTGCGGGTGCGCGTCCCAAGCGGGGTTCGCGGCGGTGAGGTTGGTGTGCGCCCCGCCGGTCACGGGCACGCTGTAGATGTCGAAGTTGGTGCTCCAGGGTTCGGTCTTTCCCGCGATCCGCACGCTGAAGTACACGGTGCGGCCGTCGGGTGCGATGGTGAAGTCATCCTCACCGCCGAAGGGCTTGGAGGGCACGTCGCCATCGAGGCCGGGCGTGAGCGGGGTGAGCTTGCCGCTGGCGAAGGCCACGTGGTAGAGGTGGTTGCGGGTGCCGTCGGTCCAGGTGTCCCAATGGCGCACGAAGAGGCGATCGTACAACTGGCCGCTGTCGGCGGGCTTGTCGGCGAGGCGTTGCGCGGTGGCGGCGACCGCATCGCCGGGCGCATCGGGGAACACGGCCAGGGCCACCACGGCGCCGCTGCCATCGGGCATCAGCCGGTAGGCCTGCACGGACAGGGGCAGGCGCGTGAGCTGTTCCACCGGGCCGCCATGCACATCACTGCGGAAGAGCTGCATGGTGCCACCGCGCCGCGCGCTCAGGAACACGATCCCCGACCCGTCGGGCATCCATCGCGCGCTGCTGGCGCCGCTGTCGCCCACGGCCAGGCGCACCTCGGGCGCGGCGGGCCGCTTCAGGTCCTTCAGGTAGAGACTGCCCACCCCCTTGTTGTTCGCCATGTCGGTGCTGCGCACGCTGAACAGGGCACGGTCGCCGGCGGGGTCCACGCTGAGCCCGCCAATGCGGTCCAGCATGAGCATGTCGTGGTACGTGAAGGGTTTCTGCTGGGCGGCGAGGGCCAGGGTACAGGCCAGGAAGCCGCCGGCCAGCGCGGTGCGGATGGGCAGGTGCATGGACGATCTGGTTGGGAGGCGCAATGATACGGGAAGCGGCCAGGCCGATCGGCCCGCGACCGTCCGCGGCAAGGTGCCTCATGTCCTTCGGGCGCACCCGGCGCATCCCACCGGTGGCCGGTCACCAGGACGTGCTTACAGGCAGTAGATCAGCAGCATCTCGTCCACGCTGGCATCGCCCAACGCGCGGGCACGGTGCAAGGCGCCGCATGCCTCCTCGCGGCGGTCCATGCGGAAGAGCACGATGGCCCGGTTCACATGGGCCTGGTCCAGCGTATCGTCCAGGTCGATGGCCTTGTCCAGGCTGCCCAACGCCTCGTGGTCCTGTCCCAACGCGGCCTGTGCGATCCCCAGGTTGCACCAGGCCATGGCTTGATGGGGCGCGATGGTGCAAAGCCGCACATAATGGCGGTGGGCCTTGTGCATGTCGCCGTCCATCACGGCATGGTGCCCCAGTTGGAAGAGGGCATGCTCGGCCATGGGGCCTTCGGGCAGCGTGTTCAGCAGGCGGCGCAGGTCGTCCTGGGCACCGCCGCGGTCGTTCATGGCGGTGCGGGCCTCGGAGCGGCGCAGCAGGCCGTGGGCATGGTGGGGATCGGCCCGGAGCAAATGGTCCAGGTCGCTCATGGCCCCGTCCAGGTCGCTCATGGTCAACCGGTTCACCGCGCGGTAGTACCAAGCATCCAGGTCGGCCGGGGCCACTTCGATGCGTTCACTGAAGCTGCGTTCGGCCGTGGCATGGTCCTGCCGGCGCAGAGCGCTCATGCCCGCGAGCATCTCACCACCGTCGTCCTGGGCGGCTGCCGGCAGGGCGAACAACAAGGCCAGGGGAAGGAGCAGCTTGTTCATGGCGCGTTCATACGCCGGCCCCTGCGGAATGTTGCCGCGGCCGGTTGAAAACTCCGGCCCGCACCGCCCCGTCGGGCACATGCGGGGCGGCATAGCTTTGCCGCACACACCCCCGAACATGCTGCTGAAGAGCGACCCGATCGCTGCGGACCTTGGCCTCCTGGTGCTGCGCGCCGGCGCGGGGGGCGCGATGTTCTGGCAGCACGGCTGGCCGAAATTGATGGGTTTTTCCGAGCGGGCCGACAGCTTCGCGGACCCCTTCGGCCTGGGACCCGCCTTCTCACTGGTGCTGATCGTGATCGCCGAAGTGGTGTGCGCCGCCCTGGTGGTGCTGGGCCTGTGGACGCGGGCCGCCCTGGTGCCGCTGATCATCGGCATGGCCACGATCGTGTTCATGGTGAAGGGTGATGCCGGCTTCAAGGAGCAGGAACCGGCCTTCATCTACCTGATCGCCTTCACCGCGCTGCTCCTCACCGGCAGCGGGCGGTACTCCTTGGGGCGGGTCTCGTTCTCCTGATCGCGCCCGCCGCGACGGCCCCGCGCCGCCAGCCGCGATCTTCGCGCCATGCGGCCACGCTCTTTGGTCCCGATCGCCGTGATCGCCCTGGTCGCCGGCATGGCCTGCATCCACCGGAAGGCCCTGCCGGCCGCCGATGCCCCGCCCACGCCCTTGGCGCTGCCCATACCGGCATGGGCCATGGACACGCTCTTCCCGCCGGTGCTGCCGTACGACAACCCGCTCACCGCCGAAGGCGTGGCCTTGGGCGAGCGCCTGTTCCACGAGCCGCTGCTGAGCGGTGACGGCAGCCTGAGCTGCGCGAGCTGCCACCAACGGGCACAGGCCTTCGGCGATGCGCGCAACTTCCCTTCCGCCCACGGCCATGCGCGCAACGGCATGCCGCTGATGAACCTGGTGTTCCAGCACTACTTCTTCTGGGACGCCCGGGCGCTGACCCTGGAACTCCAGGCCTTCGAGCCGGTGACCGCCCACGCGGAGATGAACAGTAGCTGGGCCGAGGTCGTCGCGCGCCTCCAGGCCCATGCGGAGTACCCCGCGCTCTTCCGGCGGGCCTTCGGCAGCGACCGGGTGGACAGCCTGCATGTGGCTTACGCGCTGGCCCAGTACGAGCGCACCTTGCTCTCGTTCGGGACACGGTTCGACCGGTACTGGTACGGCGGCGACAGCACCGCCCTCACCGATGCCGAGCGGCGCGGCCTGCGCGTGTTCATGGTGAACGGCCATTGCGCCGACTGCCACATGCCGCCGCTGTTCACCGACCACCGCATGAGCAACATCGGGCTGGAGCACCCACCGGTGGACCCGGGCCTGGGCGCACGCACCGGCATCCCGTGGCACGCGGGCCGGTTCAAGACGCCCACCCTGCGCAACGTGGCCGCCACCGCACCGTACATGCACGACGGCCGATTCGCCACGATCCAGGAGGTGGTGGACTTCTACGCCACCGGCGTGGCCACCGACGCGCACACGCTGGACCCGCACATGGAGCCTTGGGCACGCGGCGAGGTCTTCTTGAACGCGGGCCAACGCGCGGACCTGGTGGCCTTCCTGCACACCCTCACCGACAGCACCTTCCTGTACGGCCCGTCCCGATGAACCCGCGCGTTCCCTCCCTTTGCGGAACGGGACCAGCGCATACCTTCACCCGCCGAACCACACCCGTCAATGAGCACCCGTTCGATCCTCTTCATCGCCCTGCTGCCCGCCCTTGCCACCGCCCAGACCACGCATACCGTCCAGGTGGGCGGCAGCACGGTAGGCGGCCAGTCACCCTATTACGACCCGGCCCAGCTCACGGTGGAGGTCGGCGACCAGGTGACGTGGCAGAACGTCTCGGGCACCCACAACATCAACGGCAGCACCAACTCGTATCCGGCCAACCCGGAGGGCTTCAGTTCGGGCAGCGCCCAGAGCGGCGGATGGACCTTCAGCCACACCTTCACCATCGCGGGCACCTACAACTACCACTGCACCCAGCCCGGCCACTCGGCCACCCAAAGCGGAACGATCATCGTGCAGCCGGGCAGCCAAACCTCGGTGGAGGAGCTCGACGGCAGCGACGTGGCCCTGGCCCCGGTGCCGGCGCGCGACGTGCTCATGGTACACTTGGGCGGTCTGGACATCGAACGGGCGGACGTGATCACCGTCGAGGGGCGGCAGGTGCTGAGCCGGCCGGTGTACGGGGACCGACAGGTGGCCATTCCGCTGCACGGCCTGGCCAGCGGCCATTACTTCGTGCGACTGGTGGCCCGCGACGGTCGGGCGTTGGTGCGCCCCTTCCGCAAGGATTGAGCCCCCGGGTTCAGGGGGCCGCACGCACCATGCGCACGGTGATCGGCGTCATGGCATCGCCCATGGCGCGCACGAAGTAGGCGCCGGCGGGGCGGCCCGCCAGGGGCAGCTCGAAGCGGTGCGGGCCGGCGGCCAACGGCCCATCATGCACCACGCCCACGGCCACCCCCAACGCATTGAACATCTCCAACCGGTAGCGGCCGGGCGCCACGGGGGCGAAGCGGACCGATGCCGCTTCCATCGCCGGGTTGGGCCGTACCTCCAAAGCGGGCACGGCGGCCGCGACAGGCCCCTGCACGGACTGCCCGGCCACGGGCACCGCCAGGGTGGCCGCCGTGGCGATGGACAGCTTGATCATCTTCTCGTAGTAGGGCACGTCGAAGTGCTCGATCCGGTCGTTGGGCGTGTGGTAGTACGGATTGCCATCCGCGCCGAACTCCTCGATCACCAGAATGGCGCCGTAGCCGTTGTTCCAGAAGGACGCATGGTCGCTGTAGGCGGCGCCGGGGTCGGTGAGGATCAGGTCCAGGTCGATGCCGTAGTGGGCACGCACGGCGAAGAGCGTGTCCGACAGTTCGTGGGAGTTGGCGATGGGCCGCGTGTGGATGCGCGCCTTGGTGTCCGCGTTGCCGTCGTAGGCGATGGCGTCCATGTTCACCACGCCGCGCAGGGGCACGTCGTTGCCCGCCGCGTTCTGGGCGTAATGCTTGCTGCCCAGCAGCCCCTGCTCCTCATTGTCCCAGAAGGCGAACAGCACGGTATGCTCGAAGTCGATGCCCTGGAACAGGCGCGCCGCCTCCCAGACGGCACCGCAGCCGCTGCCGTTGTCATCGGCCCCCGGTGCCCCCAACGGCGCGGCGGGCGCGGAGTCGTAGTGCGCGCAGAAGACCACCGCCTGCTCCGGATGCACCGTGCCCGTGCGGGCGGCCAGCACATTGATGCCGGTGGTGCTGAAGGTGTCCAGGACCGGCTCGTAGCCCATGCGCTCCAGTTCCATGGCGAGCCAGCGTTGGGCCAGCACGTTCCCCGGCTGCCACTGGTGGCGGCTGGTGATGGTCTCGGGGCCGTTGCCGATGTCCACGGGCACTTCGCCGGTGAGCTTCTCCAGGCAGGCCATGACGGAGTCGATGCGCACGGCCTCGATGATGGCTTGCACGGCCGGGTCCTGGGCGGGGAGCAGGGCGGCCTGCGCGAGGGCGAGCGAAAGGACGACGGCGGTCTTGCGCATGGGCCAAATGTAGGGGCATGGCCCGGCGGCGGTGTACTTTTGGAGACCGCCCAACGCATGGTCGGAGAGCGATGTTGAAGAAATGGGGACCGCCCACTGTGCTGATCGCGGCCGGCCTGGTGCTGCTGGTATCGGGGCTGGTGGCCCGCGCCGGTCCCTGGGCGCTGGTCGGTGCGGGGCTCACCATGCTGGCCGGCGTGTTGGCCCTGCTCCTGGCGATGGGAGCGCTTGACCGCCGCAAGGGGCTGATGCTGGGCGCGGCCCTGCTGCTGGCCACCCTGCTGCTGGGCTGGCGCAACATGCGATCGGTGGCCCGCAGCGCGGAGTTCGCCGAGGCCCTGGCGGAGCATGACGCGATGGTGGTCCAGTCGCTCAAGGACGTGCGCACCGTGCAACTGGGCTACCGGCAGACGCACGGCGAGTTCGCCGGGGACCTGGCCACCTTGCGGGATTTCGTGGCGCACGGCCACGTGCCGGTGGTCTTCAAGGCCACCAACACGCCCCCGGTGGATAGTGCGGCGGGCGGCACCACCGTCCGGCACGACACGGCCTGGGTGCCGGCCATGGAGCAGCTGTTCGGCCTGTCCAGCGCGCAGCACGACCGCCGGTTCCCCTTTGACCCCGCCACCTTCGCCACCGTGCCCGGCACCGGACAGGACCTCCTCCTGCGGGCGGGCACGATCGATCGCGACGGTGTGCTCGTCCCGGTGTTCGAGGCCAAGGAACCCGACCCCTGGACGGCGGGCGACACCCTGACCGTGGGCAGCATGCACACCCCTACTTTGGAAGGCAGCTGGACCGACCGTTGACCATGGAAGAAGGCACCCTGCGCACACGCGACTACGACCCCGGCCTGGCCCGGCGTTACCACCTGAGCGTGCTGGTGGAGCACGGCCTCTCGGCCTGGTGCGCGCATGACCTGGCCTCGGGCGCGCTGCGGGCGCTGTACTGGTGCGAGGGCGACGCACTGGCCAGCGCCCTGCTGCCGGCGCGGCCCCAAAGCGTCTCGTTCGTGGCGCTGCCGGAATGGAACACCCTGGTGCCCGACGGCGCGTTGGCCCCGGGCGCCGAGGCCCGGCACCTGGCCCTGGTGCATGGCGGGCTGCCTTCGGGCGCCATGCGCAACGAACCCGTGGGCCACCTGGGCGCCACCTGCCTGTACGTGCATGACGACCGGTTGGAGCATCGGGTGCTGGACCGCTTTCCCAACGCCCGGCCGCTGCCCATGGGGGTGCTGATGGTGCAGGCCGCACGGCGCCTGGCCACGGACCGGCCCTTGCTGCTGCTGCACCGCGGCGGGGACCGGTTGGACGTGGCCGTGCAGCACGACGGCGCGCTGCAGCTATGCAACACCTTCCCGGTGCAGGGGGCCGAGGACGTGCTCTACTTCGCCCTGCTGGCCTGTGATCGCACGGGCCATGCCCCGGCCGACACCGCCTTCCACCTGTGCGGCACCCACCTCACCGCATCGGAGCGCAGCCTGGTGGGCCGCTACTTCGGCCTGCCCGTGCCCGCCACAGGGCATGCCTGGGCGGACGTGAGCGAAGGCCGCACCACCGCATCGGACCATTGGCTGGCCCTCACCGAGCAGTTCGCATGCGTGTGATCGGCGGGAAATACGGCCGCCGGCGCTTCGACCCGCCCCGGGGCATGGAGGCCAGGCCCACGACCGACTACGCGAAGGAGGGCCTGTTCAACGTGCTGGTGCATGCCTACCCGCTGGACGGCATCCGCGTGCTGGACCTGTACGCGGGCACGGGCAACATCTCGCTGGAGTTCCTCTCGCGCGGGGCCGCCGAAGTGGTCTCCGTGGAACAGGACCGCGCCCTGGCCGCCCATGTCCAGCGCACCGCCCAGCAGCTCAACGAACCCACCTGGCACGTGGTGCGCAGCGACGTGGCCGCCTATCTCAACGGGGCGCACGGGCGGTTCGACATCATCTTCGCCGACCCCCCCTTCCATGCCGAGGGCGTGGCGGACCTCCCGGGCCGTGTGCTGGCATCCGGCCTGTTGGAACCCGATGGCCTGCTGGTGCTGGAGCATTCCGCCCGCACCGCGGTGGCCCATGTGCCCGGGTACCAGCGCACCCGCCGGTACGGACCGGTCCACTTCAGCTTCTTCCACAACCCCCACACCGCATGAGCCAGCGCATCGCCGTCTTCCCCGGCACCTTCGACCCGATCACCGTGGGGCATGAGTCCATCGTACGGCGCGTGCTGCCCCTGTTCGACAAGGTGATCGTGGGCATGGGCATCAACGCGAGCAAGAAGACCATGTTCCCCCAGGAGCAGCGGCTGCGATGGGTGCAGGAGACCTTCGCCGACACGGAACAGGTGGAGGCGGTGGCCTTCGAGGGGCTCACCGTGGACCTGTGCCTCCGCGTGGGCGCCGGCCACATCGTGCGCGGGCTGCGCAACAGCACGGACCACGGCTATGAGCGGAGCATCGCGCTGATGAACCGCCAGATCAGCGGGGTGGAGACGATCTTCCTGCCCGCCGCGCCGGAGCATGCCCACATCAGCAGCACCATCGTGCGCGAGCTCATCGCCAATAAGGCCGATGTGCGCGCGTTGGTGCCCATGCACCTGCATCCGCTGCCATGAGCCGTCTCCTCTGGGGCATCGTCCTGCTGTTGGCCGCCCTTCCGTCGGCGGGCCAGGGCTTCACCCTGCGGGTGGACGCCCCGGCGTACCCCGGCCAGGCGGTGCTGGTGTACACGTACCTGGACCTCTTCACCCGGCGCACCGAGCGGCTGGCCACCGCCCTGCCCGACAGCACCGGCAGCGCCACGGTGAGCGGCCCGGCCACCGGCACGCAGAAACTGCGCATCCGCGTGGGCGAGACGTACGCCGACCTGTACGTGCGGCCGGGCAGCCGCCTGCACGTGCGCTACGGTCTGCCCGAGCCGGGCACGCCCCGCAGCATGAGCGGCACCACGCCGGCGGTGATCGAACTGCTGGACCTGGACCCGTTGGACATCAACGCGCTCACCAGCGACCTGAACCAGAAGCTGGACGACTTCCTGATGGAGGACCTGGCCACCGACCGGGCCGGGGGGATGCAGGCGCTGGACCTGGTGCGCCGCGGCGAGGCCGCGCCCGACACGATGGACCGCCCGCCCACGCTCTTCGTCACGCCGAACATGTCCAGCGCCCGGCTGGACACCTTCGAGACGCGGCTGCGCCATTTCTACCGGGGGATCGACGACCCGTGGTTCGCGGACCACCTCACGTACGGCGTGGCGGGCATGCGGCTGGGGCCCCGCGCCAACGACCGGGCGCTTTACGAGCGCCTGCTTCGGGACCGGCCCATCGACACCACCAACCCGGAGCAGGTGCGCTTCATCCGCGGCTTCTTCACCGAGCTGCTCGGGACCTTCGCGCTGCGCCACCACGAGGCCGCCACCCTGCGCGCGCTGGCCATGCCCACGGCGGACAGCCTCAAGGCGGTGTTCGCCCGGCACGACTTCCTGCGGGACAACGATGCGTTGGCCGAGCTGGTGATGCTGGACCAGCTGTACACGCACAACGAGCACCCCGGCGTGCAGCGGGCCGATGTGCTGCGGCTGATCGCGGACGTGGCCACGCGTTCGGCGCATCCGGCGCACCGCACCATCGCCGCCAACATGCACTGGGACCTCACCACCATGCAGCGCGGCGGCACCTTGCCGGCCATGCGCCTCACCGACCTCAACGGCCGTGCGGTGGACATCGACACCATGCTGAACGGGGCCACGTGCATCTTCATCACCGCCGGCTGGTGTACGTGGTGCGACCTGGAGCTGACGGGCCTGGCCCAATTGGACCGCACGTACAACGGCATCATCCCCGTGACGGTGATCAGCCTGGACACCGCGCTGGCCGATGCGGCGGCCCATCGCGCCCGGCACGAAGGCCATTTCCGGCATTGGCTGCATGCCCCGGCCGAGCTGCAGCTGCGCGAGGACCTGCGCATCCGCACCCTCCCGGCGATCTATCTGCTGAACGACGACCGGCTGGAATGGGCACCGGCGCCGCTGCCCAGCGACGGGCTCGGTGCGATCTTCCACCGCACGCGGACCGAGGCGCGGGAGAAAGGGCGGACCAAGGTGTGGGACGATTGACACGAGGTCCGAGGACACCCCCATCGCGATCCCTGGCTCACCGCCTTGGGAATTGAGGCTGGTGTCCTGGAAATTCGCACTTCACGTTCCCACTTCCCCTTCCCGCTCCTCCGCGAGCCACGCGTCGATCACCGGGCGCAGGGAGGGATAGGTGGCTTCCCGCATGTGTTGCACGC
>JAVFAQ010000068.1:0-11278 GCA_034002325.1 Flavobacteriales bacterium
GCACGCCATACGGTGAAGACCGTGTTCGGCCGCGTTTATTCCACAATTCGCCATGCGTAACCTTGTCGCCGAAAGCCCGTTGAAAGGCGCCCGGTCCGTATAATTGCCGGACCAAACGAACAAGACACCATGAAACGTTCCGTACTCCTCGCAGGCATGGCCGTGCTTATCGCATACAGCGCCGATGCCCAATACAAACCCGCCGCCGGTGAGCGCACCCTCGAGGTGAACTTCGCTCCCTTGGGCGGAAGCCCGATCAGCATCGGCGGCATCAAGTACCGCACCTTCTCCACCGAGACCAGCGCCCTGCGCCTGGGTGTGTTCCTCGGCTACGGCTCCACCACCACCGTGACCCAGGACGAGGATAGCGATGCCGACCTGGTGGAACTGAAGGACAAGGAGAGCTCCTTCACCATCAACCTGCAGCCCGGCATCGAGAAGCACTTCGCCGGCACCGAGCGCCTGTCGCCCTACATCGGCGGCGTGGTGAACATCGGCTACGGCACCACCACCGAGCGCAATGAGCAGCAGGTGCCCGATGAGGAGGTGGGCGCCACCATCACCAAGGGCGGCAACCTGAACCTGGGCCTCAACGCCATTGCCGGCTTCGACTATTACATCGCCAACAAGCTGTACCTCGGCACCGAGATCGGCTTCGGCCTGGCCATGAACAAGGACCTGAAGAAGAAGACCAGCTACGACAACATCGAGGGCGCGGAGGACAGCGAGGGCAAGGCCGGCACCAAGTCCAGCTTCAACGTGGGCCCCAACGTGGTCGGCCAGCTCCGCCTGGGCTGGGCGTTCTGATCGTACCTTCGGGCCGAACGAACCCCTGTGGAACGATGAGCAAGAAATGGCATTCATTCCCCGCCGCGATGGGGGCCGTGCTGGTGCTGGGCACCGTGCTGCTCTCCGGTTGCGGCAAGGAGGGAGCGGCCGTGACCCCGCGCGCTGAGCAGGTCGTGGACCCCGCCGAACGGCAGCGGGTGATGGACATGGCGCGCAAGCTGCCCGCCTTCGGCGTGTACAACCGCCCCATGGACAAGGTGATCGTGTTCCGGCACGACCTGGACGGCACGCGGAGCTTCAACTTCGTGGACCCGCCCCAGGGCGGCATCAACTTCGCCAGCAGCGACGGCGGCCAGTGGACCTGGTCCGAGAGCCAGGGCCTGATGGTCCTGACCGAACCCTCCGGCGCCTTCGGCGGCGGTGGCACCGTGGTGGCCGGCAATACGGCGCTGGACATCCAGTACGCCGTGTGCTTCAGCTTCGATGAGCAGGCCCTGGGCGCCGACCTCTTCAGCACCGGCATCAATGATGTGGCCGGGGTGGTGGGCATCGGCGGCGACTTCGAGGCGCTGGCCAACGGTGAGTTCAGCGAAGGCGACGACCTGTTCGACTACTTCCACGGGTTCGCTTACTACCTGGTGTACGCCGAGCAGCTGGCCAACACGGACTACGAGGTGCTGAACTGGGTCGAGGACCTGGACCAGGACCCTGCGGACCTGGACGGCTTCGGTTTCGCCTTCGTGGTGAGCTTCCAGAACGACGGCGGCATCTACATCTCGCGCGATGGCGACCTGAACGTGAACGGAGGGTCCATCGGCTTCAACGGCAACTACTACGCGATCGAGGGCGTGGGCTTCTTCGATGAAGGCGACGACGACCCCGGCGTGACCGTGGTGCCCGGATTTGGCGCAATGGGGTGCTGATGCGAAGGCTCACCTATTGACCGGCCGAGGGCCGTCCGCAAGGGCGGCCCTCGCTGTTCCCGGGCGGCCCGTCAGGCCAGCGGGCCGCCCAACAGCAGCTCGGGGTATTCGTACGGGCGGCTGGCGGCGGGGCTGTTGCCGCTGCCCCGGGCGCCCAGCAGCGGTGCCACGGGGTGGGCCGCCAACCATTCCACCGGGCAGGGCCGCAGCAGATCGGCGAGCGCATCGGGCCCCTGCTGCGGGTCAAGCCAGCGTTGCTCGTCATCGGGCGCCAGCACCACGGGCATGCGTGGCCCGGCGGCGCGCGGGTTGTTGTGTATGCGCCGCATCAGTTCGTTGGCCCCGGTGGTGACGATGCAAAAGGTGCGCAGCGCATGGCCGGTGGCGGGGTTGCGCCATTCGCTCCACAGCCCGGCCAGCGCGAAGAACGGGCGGTGCCGCAGATGCACGAAGAAGTGGTAGCGCCCACGGCCGAAGTGGTGGTGCTCATAGAAGCCCTCCACATGCACCAGGCACCGCTGGCCGGCGGCCGCCTCCCGGAAGGTGGGCTTGGCGAACATGCTCTCGCTGCGGGCGAGGAGAGCGCGCGGGCGCATGGCATCGGCCTGTGCCCGGTCCTTCGCCCACCGGGGCACCAGGCCCCAGCGCATCGGCCGGGGCAGGTCGTGGGCGGTGTACACCACCAGCTCGGGGTGGTCGAACCCATTGGCGAAATGCAGGTCGAGGCCGGGGTGCAGGACCTCGCTCAGGCGCGCCACCGCAAGGGCATCGCCGCGGCTGCGGGCCACTTGCAGGGCCATCTCCGTGCGGGCCTTCACGCCGTAGCACATGGTCAGGCACGCTTGCTGCGCATGGCCTTCAGCTGCGTGAGCCGCCCGTCGTTGATGAACGCGTCGTATTCCGGCGATCCCTTGGGCACCAGGGCCACGCGGCCGGCGCCATCGCAATGCAGTCCGAAGCCGTACCGCTTGGCCAGCGGGCTGGTGCGCAGGCAGGGGCGGCCCTGGCTGAAGTAGCGCGCGCGCCCGGTGGCCCATTCGCCCCGGGGCAGGCCCGTGCGGTGCGCATGCACGATGAAGGCCACATCGTCCGACGTATGGGCGTACGGCCGGCCGTTGAGCAGCGCGAACTGCATGGCCGCCACCGAGGGGGCCTCCGCCTTGTGGGCGGGCGCTTCGGCCTGCTGCACGGGGCAGTCGTCGGCCACGGCGATGAACGTGTCCGTGTAGTTGGTGGTGTGCATGGCGGGGGCGGCGCCCGGGACAAAACTACCCGATGCGGGCGCGGCCGGCCTTGGATCTTTTTAACGGCGGCGCGGCCCCTTCGCCACCTTGGGCGATCGGTTACATTTGCCACCCTTGCCATGGACCGTACCGTGGTGAACTGGATGTCGCACCCTCATTGATTTCGCGCTCATGTGCCGGTCGAAGATCGTTCCATCGCTCGTTGCCTCCGTTCTCCTTCTTTCCGCCCAGGCCCAGCAGGCCGGCCCATCGGCCACGGTGCTCACAGTGGACGGGCATCCGGTGGCCAAGTCCGAGTTCGAGGCCATCTACAAAAAGAACAACAAGGAGCCGCTGGTCACGCGCGAGGCGCTGGACGAGTACATGGAGCTATTCATCAACTACAAGCTGAAGGTGCGCGAGGCCCAGGCCCTGGGCATGGACACCATCAGCCGCTTCCGGACCGAGCTCGAGGGCTACCGCAAGCAGCTGGTGAAGCCCTACCTGATCGACCGCAGCCTCAATGATGCCTTGATCAAGGAGGCCCACGACCGCTCCCTGGAGGAGGTGCGGGCCAGCCATATCCTGGTGAGCGTGCAGGAGGACGCCGCACCGGAAGACACCCTGGCGGCATGGCGGCGCGTGACGGCCCTGCGGGACCGGGTGGTGAACGGCGAGAGCTTCGCCGAGGTGGCCCGTGGCAAGGGCGGCTCGGACGACCCCAGCGCGGCCGGCAATGGCGGCGACCTGGGCTGGTTCAGCGCGCTACAGATGGTCTATCCCTTCGAGACCGCCGCCTACAACACCCCCGTGGGCCAGGTGAGCCGGCCGGTGCGCACCCGCTTCGGGTACCACATCGTGCAGGTGAACGGCCGGCGACCCGCACGCGGCAAGATGAGGGCCGCCCACATCATGATGCGCAGCACCGATGCCGATCCCGAGGAGAAGCGCCGGAGCATCGAGGATCGCGTGCGCGAGGTCCATCGCCGCATCGTCAACGGGGAGATCACCTTCGCGGACGCCGCCCTGCGCTACAGCGAGGACGAGGGCTCCAGCACCCGCGGCGGCGAGCTGCCCGAGTTCTCCACCGGCAAGATGATCGAAGAGTTCGAGGACGCCGCCTACAGCCTGCAGCACGACGGCGACGTGGCCGAGCCCGTGCTCTCGCGCTTCGGATGGCACATCATCAAGCGCATCGCCCACACCCCGCCGCCCGACTTCGAGCAGGCCCAGGCCGAGCTGAAGAACCGCATCGCCCGCGACAGCCGTGCGGAGATCACCCGCACAGCCTTCCTCAAGGGCCTGCGCACCGAATACCAGGTGCAGGAGCACACCAAGAACCTCAAGGCCGTGCTGGCGCAACTGGACACCACGGTCTTCCTGAAGGGCACCACCGTGCAGGACACCATCGCGCGGCGCGAACTGAAGGAAGGCCCGGTGACACGCAACGGCCTGCTCCATGACCGCGAGGTGGCCGGCATGGTCCACCAGGGGCGCCTGGTCTCCGTGCGCAGCAACCAGTACGAGCAGCTGGCGCATACCATGGACGATACCGTGGTGGTGCGCGACGTGTTCGGCGGGTGGCGGATGGACCGCTCGGCCAAGGCACTGAAGAAGTTGCGCAAGCCCGTGCTCGCCTTCAAGGGGCGCACCTTCACCCAGCAGGACCTGCTGGAGCACATCGAGGCCGGGCAGCGGCGCGAGACCCCCGTGCCGCTGAAGGAATACCTGGACCAGCGCTATCGGGCTTTCGTGGACGAGAAGCTGCTGGCCTATGAGGAGGACCACTTGGACGAGAAGCACCCGGGGCTGCGCTTGCTGCTCCAGGAGTACCATGACGGCATCCTGCTGTTCGAGCTCACGGACGACAAGGTGTGGGGCCGGGCCGTGCGCGACACCGCCGGCCTGGAGGCGTTCTTCGCGGCCCACCGCGACCGGTTCACCTGGCCCCGGCGCCACGAGGCCACCCTGTACACCTGCGCCAATGCCGGTGTGGCGAAGGAACTGCGCCGCCTGCTGGCCAAGGGGGTGCGCGGCGCCGATCTGGTCACGGCCCTGAACAAGGACGACGTGCTCGCCCTGCAGATCGATGCCGGCACCTTCACCGAAGAGGAGAAGCCCGTGCTCAAAGGGCTGGACAAGACCGGCCTCAGCGCCGACCTCGCGGTGGACGGCCATGTGGTGGTGGCGGACGTGGTGAAGATCCTGCCGCCGGGCCCCAAGGAACTGGACGAGGCCCGCGGTGCGGTGACAGCGGCCTACCAGGACAGCCTGGAGAAGGCGTGGATCGAGGAGCTGCGGGCCAAGTACCCGTGGAAAGTGGACCGTGAAGTGCTTTATTCCATCAAGTGAGCCCTAACGTCCCGCCCCATCGCCGGGCCCTGCCCGTGATGCTCCTGCCCGTGCTGGGGATGCTGGGCGGCTGCGACGATGCCCCGGGGCCGGTGGAGCGGCCGGTGGCCCGCGCCTACGAGAACGTCCTGGCCTGGCGCGACCTGCGCAATGCCGTGCCCGTCGACGTCTCGGCCGAGGACAGCACCGCCATGGCCGAGCGCTTCGTGCGCAATTGGATGGAACAGCAGGTGCTGCTGCACAAGGCCGCGGAGAACCTGGCGCCGGAGGCCATGGACCTGGAGGCCCGCCTGCGCGACTACCGCAACTCCCTGGTGATCTTCGCCTACGAGCAGGCCGTGGTGGAGCAGAAGCTCGATACCTTGGTGCGGCAGCAGGAGGTCGAGGGCTACTACCAGGAGAACCGCGCGGCCTTCGAGCTGAAGGAAAGCATCGCCCGGGCCCGATGGGCGCGGGTGAAGGACGATGACCGCCGCACCATGCAGCAGCTCCGGGCCCATTTCCACAGTGGCGACCCCCAACGGCTCCACGAACTGGAACTGTGGATCGCCGAGCGCGGCCATGCCATCGTGGACCGCAGCACGCAGTGGACCACCGTGCCCGAGCTGCTCGCCACCGTGCCCATGGCCGAGCCGGTGGAGGCGGGCCGCACCGTGGTGGAACGCGAGGGCCACACCTGGTTCGTGGAGGTCATCGAGCTGCGCACCAAGGGCTCCTTGCCGCCGTTGGAGCTGGTACAGGCCGATATTCGCGCCATCATCATCAATCAACGCAAGCTGCTGCTGATCGAGCGCATGCGACAAGACCTCTTCCGTGAAGCCATCGAGAACAAGGAGATCGAGGTGCTTTAGCACGGTGCTCACCGCACTGGTGCTGGCCCCGGCCATGGCACAGCCCGTGCTCATCGACCACATCGTGGCCGTGGTGGGCGCGCGGCCCGTGCTGCGCTCGGAGATCATCGCCCGGGTGGATCAGTCCGGTGCCGCCGGCGAGGCGGCCGAGTGCGGCGAGCTCGAGGACCTGCTCTATGAGAAGCTGCTGCTGGAGCAGGGCCGACTGGACAGCGTGGTGGTGGAGGAGGCCCAGGTGAACGCCGAGCTGGACCGCCGCATCCGCTATTTCGCCGCCCAGCTCGGGGGTGAGAAGAAGCTCGAGGAATTCTACGGCAAGAGCGTGGCCGAGATCCGCGCCGAGTTCCGCGAGCAGGTCCATGACCAGCTGCTGGTGCAGCAGATGCAGCAGCGCGTCACCGCCGATGTGCGCGTCACCCCCCGTGATGTGGAGCAGTTCTACCGGGCCATCCCCGCGGACAGCGTGCCGTTCATCAACAGCGAGGTGCAATACGCCCAGCTGCTGCGCGTGCCCCAGCCCAGCGAGGAGGAGGACCGCCGTGTACGCCGGCGGCTGGACGACTACCGCCGGTCGGTGATCGACGGTGAGCGCGACTTCTGCACCGTGGCCATCCTCTACTCCGAGGACCCCGGCTCGGCCAAGGACTGCGGCGACCTGGGCATGGTGCCCACCGGGGTGATGGTGCCCGAGTTCGACGCGGTGGCCCTGAGCCTCAAGGAGGGCGAGACCTCCCAAGTGTTCAAGACCCGGTACGGCTACCACTTCATGCAACTGGTGGAGCGGCGCGGCGAGCAGTACCACGCCCGCCACATGCTGATGCGGCCCAAGGTGAGCAATGAGGACCTGCGGGCCCAGCAGCTCTTCCTGGACAGCCTGCGCGGGCGCATCGTGGAGCAGGGCGCGGACTTCGGCGCGATGGCAGCGACCCATTCGGACGACGAGGAAAGCCGGGACGCCAACGGCATCATGATCGACCCCGCCACCAACTCCCTGCGCTGGGACATGAGCGCGCTGGACCAGCAGACCTTCTTCGTGCTGGACAAGCTGAAGCCCGGGGAGGTGAGCGAACCCCAGCTGGTGGTGATGCCCGACGGCACCAAGGCCTGGCGCCTGGTGCGCCTGATCGAGCGCACCGAGCCGCACAAGGCCGACCTGGCCACCGACTACCATCTCATCCAGCAGGCGGCCGAGGGCAAATTGCGCGCGCAGGCCGTGGACCGCTGGGTGAAGGAACGCTTGGAGACGACCTACGTGCGTCTGGACCCCGGCTTCGCCGCCTGCCCGTTCCTGCACCAATGGGGCCGGGCCGGCACCGACGCCCGCCGTTGACATCGACAAAGAACCGACAGGAACCATGAGCATACCCGGCAACGACGTACAGGCCGTTGAGCAATTCGGCGAGAAATACCGCGCCCTGCGCCATGAGATCGGCAAGGTCATCATCGGCCAGGACCAAGTGGTGGACCATGTGCTGCTGGCCATCTTCGGCCGCGGCCATTGCCTGCTGGTGGGCGTGCCCGGCCTGGCCAAGACCCTGCTGGTGAACACCGTGGCCCAGGCCCTGGGCATGAGCTTCAATCGCATCCAGTTCACCCCGGACCTGATGCCCAGCGACATCATCGGCGCGGAGATCCTCGACGAGGACCGCCATTTCCGCTTCGTGCGCGGGCCCATCTTCGCCAACGTGATCCTCGCTGACGAGATCAACCGCACACCGCCCAAGACCCAGGCCGCCCTGCTGGAGGCCATGCAGGAGAAGGCCGTCACCGCCGCCGGGCAGACCCACCGCCTGCCCGAGCCCTTCTTCGTGCTCGCCACCCAGAACCCCATCGAGCAGGAGGGCACCTACCCGCTGCCCGAGGCCCAGCTGGACCGCTTCATGTTCAATATCTGGGTGGACTATCCCACCTTCGACGAGGAACTGGCCGTGGTGAAGGCCACCACCACCGACCGCACCCCGAGCGTGCAGGCGGTGATCACACCCGAGGAAATGATCGCCTACCAGGGCCTGGTGCGCCGCATTCCGGTGCCGGACAACGTGCTGGAGTACGCCGTGAAGCTGGCCGTACGCACCCGCCCCGCCCTGCCCGACGCCCCCGCCATCGTGCGCGACCACGTGGGGTGGGGGGCCGGCCCGCGCGCATCGCAATACCTGGTCGTGGGCGCCAAGGCCCATGCCCTGGCCAACGGGCGCTTCTCGCCGGACATCGCCGATGTGCAGGCCGTGGCGCTGCCCATCCTGCGCCACCGCCTGGTGCGCAACTACAAGGCCGAGGCCGAAGGGGTGACCGTGGAGCGCATCGTGCAGGAGATCCTCTGAGCGCTGTGGCCGGCGCCGGCCGTTTGATTGACACCTGCACACGTTACCTTCGGCGTACGTTGCACCGGACCATGGCCGCACCACTCCATCGCCTTGCCCTTGTCGCCGTGCTGGGCGGCACCACCATGCTCGCCACGGCCCAGCCGTACGTGGACATCACCTTGGTGCCGGTATCGGCCGGCCAGCTCGAGGTGCGCCTGCGGCCCGACGGCCCGTTCAACGAGTTCTTCGCCGCCTCGGTGTTCACCATCCGGTGGCCCGACCAGGGCGGTGCGGGCCTGGGAACGATCGCCCAACCCGGTGGTACGGCCGTGTACCATGCGGTGGCGCGATCCGGGCCGGAGCATGTCGCTGACGGCCACCGCTACCAGGTCTTCGCCGGCTTCGGCGGGGCCACCATGGGCGATGCCGGTGCAAGCTGGGCGGCCCATGAGGAAGTGGTCATCTGCACCATCGAGGTCATCAACGGGCCGGGGGGCTTCGAGCTGGTGAACGACGATTGGGCCGAAGCGCACAACGGCCTGTTCTACATCTCGCTCAACGGGCTGGACCGCACCGGCGTGGTGTATGCCAGCGGCGGGCTGTCCGTGCCGGATGAGGCCGCGGGCCGCATCACCGTGGCGCCGAACCCCTCCTCCGACGGCACCTTCGAGGTGCGGTGGGGCGGCGGTGACGCCGCGCATTATACCGTGACCGATGCGCGGGGGCGTGTGGTGCGGCAGGGCCGCCTGGCCGCATCGGCCGGGGAAGGCCGCCTCCTGGTGGACCTGCGGGGCGAGGCGCCAGGGGCGTACCTGCTGACCTTGGCGGGCGGGCGCAGCGTTCGGACCCATCGGCTGGTGTTGGTGGGGCAGGGACACTAACTTGCCCGCCACTCACCTGCAACCAGAATGAAGAACAGTACCTTTCTCCGTGCGTGGCTGTCCATCTCGCTACCGGCCGTTCTGCTCACCGCCCACGCTCAGGCCCAAACCGCGGCGTGGCTCCCCGTGCAGGAGCAAGTGCTGGAGGGCCAGGGCGAGCGGCGCATCGTGCCCCTGGCCTACCGGACCGTGGCGGTGGACATGCCGGTGCTGCACGCGCAGCTGATGCAGGCCCCCTTCGGTGAAGTGGCCGATTCGCCGGCCGTGATCGAACTGCCCCGTCCCGACGGTGGGAACGAGCGCTTCCGGTTCGTGCGCAACACCACGTTGCACCCCGACCTCAACGCCCAGTTCCCGGACATCATCACCTGCACGGGCACCAGCCTTGACCGGCCCGGTTCGCTGATCAAGTTCGATGTCACCATGCACGGCTTCCATGCCATGGTGATGGGCCCGGACGGGGACTGGTTCATGGACCCGTACGCCTTCGGATCGCCCGATGCGGCCATCGTTTACTGGAAGCGCGACTTCACCAAGCCCGGTCCGGCCGGTACGCTTTCCTGCGCCCACGACGAGGTGAACGACATGGAGGCCGCCGCCCAGTGGGCGCAGCAGCATATCGTGGAGCATACCGAGGGTGCCCGCGCGGGCGATTGCGTGAAGCGTACCTACCGCCTGGCCCTGGCCTGCACCGGGGAGTACGCCAACTTCCACGGCAGCAACACGCAGAACAACAACAAGGGGCCCGCCCTGGCCGCGATGGCCACCACCATGAACCGGGTGAACGGGCTCTTCGAGCGGGACGCCACGCTCACCATGCAATTGGTGCCCAACAATGCCGCCCTGGTGTTCCTCAACCCCAATACCGACCCCTACACCAACAACAACGGCGGCACCATGCTGGGGCAGAACCAATCCACCTGCAACAGCGTCATCGGCTACGGCAACTACGACATCGGCCATGTGTTCAGCACCGGCGGGGGCGGAGTGGCCTACCTGGACAGCCCGTGCTCATCGAACAAGGCCGGCGGCGTGACGGGTTCGGCCGTGCCCATGGGCGACCCCTTCGATGTGGACTACGTGGCGCACGAGATGGGCCCCCAGTACGGTGCGAACCATACCCAGCACAACCCGTGCAACCGCCACGGGCCGGCCGCCCGCGAACCCGGCAGCGCCTCCACCATCATGGGCTACGCCGGCATCTGCGCGCCCAACGTGCAGAACAACAGCGATGCGTTGTTCCATGCCTACAGCCTACAGGAGATCGCCAGCCGCCTGGCCAGTGGCAACGCGGGGCAGTGCCCGCAGGAGACCTCCTCCAACAACCAGCCGCCCTCGGTGACCGCGGGTCCCAACCACACCATCCCGCGCAGCACCCCGTTCGTGCTCACCGCCTCCGGCTCGGACCCCAATGGCGGCGATGTGCTCTCCTACACCTGGGAGCAGATGAACCAGCAGAACAGCAACCCGGTCACCCATCCGCCGCAGCCCACGTACACGGCCGGCCCCAACTTCCGGGCGAACCTGCCGTCCGCCAGCCCCGCGCGGTACTTCCCCGACCTGGCCGCAGTGGTCAACAACGAGACGCCCACCTGGGAGGTGTTGCCCAGCGTGGGGCGCACGCTGAACTTCCGGACCATGGTGCGCGACAACCGGGCCGGCGCGGGCTGCACCGCCGAGGCCGACCGCACCATCACCGTGAACGGTAGCGCCGGCCCCTTCGTGGTGACCCAGCCCAACACCAACGTGAGCTGGGCCGCCGGCAGCACCCAGACCGTCACCTGGAACGTGGCGGGCACTTCCGGCTCGCCGGTGAATTGTGCCAACGTGTCCATCCTGCTCTCGGTCGATGGCGGATACACCTATCCGTACACGCTGATCGCCTCCACCCCGAACGACGGTTCACAGCAGGTGACCATCCCGACCATCGGCCCCACCACCACCGCCCGGGTGATG
>JAVFAQ010000069.1:0-11193 GCA_034002325.1 Flavobacteriales bacterium
GTCACCATCGGCGGCACCCTCATCCCCATGGGCACCATCATCGAGCGCCTGGCCGAGGTGCGCCGCGACGTGCCCGTGGTGGTGCATTGCAAGAGCGGCTCCCGGTCAGCCGCCGTGGTGCAGGCCCTGAGCACCCGCTACGGCTTCGACAACCTCATCAACCTCCAAGGGGGCATCCTGGCCTACGCCGAGCAGGTGGACCCCCAAATTCGCTGCGGTTGAACCGCCGCCTTTACGACATGTTGGAACTGGTCCAGGAGTTCTGGTATTTCATCACCAACCTGAACGAGACCCTCCCCGCCTTCGTGGAGCAGTACGGGTTGTGGATCTACGTGCTGCTGTTCATGATCATCTTCGTGGAGACCGGCCTGGTGGTGATGCCCTTCCTGCCGGGCGATTCGCTGCTCTTCGTGGCCGGCTCGCTCGCCGCACGCGACGACATCCCCCTCTCCTTGGGCTGGCTCATGGCCCTGCTGGTGGTGGCGGCCATCCTCGGCGACAACGTGAACTACTGGGTGGGCCGCTACTTCGGCGACCGGGTGATGGGCTGGCGGCTCTTCGGCCGGGCCCTGGTGCGCCCCAAGGACATGGAGAAGACCCACGCCTACTTCGAGAAGTACGGTCCGCGCACCATCGTGATCGCGCGCTTCGTGCCCATCGTGCGCACCCTGGCGCCCTTCGCCGCGGGCGTGGGCCACATGGACTACCGCCGCAGCTTCACCCCGTACAACGTGGTGGGCGCGGTGGTCTGGATCGTGCTGCTCTCGGTGGCCGGCTACCTCTTCGGCCAGCACCCCTTCGTGCAAAAGCACTATGAGACGGTGATCCTGGGCATCGTGTTCATCAGCGTGCTGCCCATGGCGGTGGAGTTCGTGCGCCAGTTCATCGCCGCGCGCCGGGCGAAGGGTTGACCTTCGGCAGACAGGCCTAACGGCAGGCTTGCCTACCGGCGACAGGACTGCCTACCGGCGGTAGGACTACCTTGGCCGCGCACCCATGGCCCGTTACGGATTGATCGGCAAGCCCCTCGGCCACAGTTGGAGCCGCGACCATTTCACCCGCCTGTTCCGCGAGCTGGGCACGCCCATGCACCGGTACGACAACTTCGAGCTGGAGAGCGCCGCCGAGCTGCCCGCGCTGATCGCCGCCACCCCGGGCCTGCTGGGGCTGAACGTGACCCTGCCCTACAAACAGGCAGTGGTGCCCTTCCTGCACGCGGTGGACCCGCTGGCGGCCGCCGTGGGCGCGGTGAACACCATCGCCATCCGCGATGGCCGCGCCACCGGCCACAATACCGATGTGGAGGGCTTCCGCAGCATGCTGCTGCCGCTGCTGGGCGATGAACGGCCCCGCGCCCTGGTGCTGGGCAGCGGCGGGGCCAGCCGCGCAGTGGCCTACGTGCTGAAGGAGCTGGGCATCAAGTTCCGCGTGGTGTCGCGATCGCGCGAGCGGGGCGACCTCACCTGGGACATGCTGGACCCCGTGGTGGTGCGCGTGTGCCCGCTGCTGATCAACGCCACCCCGCTGGGCATGCATCCGCAGGTGCAGGAGGCGCCTCCCCTGCCCTACGATGCCGTGGGGCCCGCGCACCTGCTGGTGGACCTGGTGTACAACCCGGAGGAGACCCGCTTCATGCGCGAAGGCCGGTCGCGCGGGGCACGGGCCTGCAACGGGCTGGCCATGCTGCAGGCCCAGGCCGAGGCGAGCTGGCGGCTGTGGCAAGGTGGGTAGTTCGTTGTGGGTTGTCGGTTGTCAGTTGTCAGTTGTCAGGAGGCAGGAGGCAGGCCTGCCTGCCGGTAGGCAGGAGGCAGGGGCAGGCGGCAGGCGGCAGGAGGCAGGAGGCAGGAGGCAGTGCCTGCCGGTAGGCAGGTCGGAGGCCGATGCACGGACAACTGACAACTGACAACTACCCACTGCCCACTACCGCCCACACGCCCGCACCACCATCACGATCACGCAGAACAGGAACATGAACAGGCTGATGCGGTTGATGCCGTGCATGAAGCGCAGGCTGGTGTTCCGCGCGCTGGGCCCGAACAGGGTGGCCGGGTTGAGGTAGTGCAGGATGCGCCGCAGGAACATGGGGCAAAGGTAGGGGCCGGCAGCGGGCGCCCTAGCGGCCATTTCATGGCGATCATACCTGCCGATGCTCACGGCCGCACCAGCCCGGTGCCGCCCTCGGGCAGCACCACCATGTCGTTGCTGCGGTCCACGTCGGCGGTGCGCCGCAGCGGGTCCAGCACGATCGCGGCGATGTCGCCCAAGGGCACGGGGAGTTCCATGACGTAGTACGGGTCGGTCCACTGCCAGGCGGCCCATACCGTGTACGGCCCATCGTCGGTCTCCGGCCCCTTCGCGCCGCGGGCCAGGGACAGCGGCACATGGTGGTCCTCCACGCGGCCGTCGCGCAGATGCACGCGCACGTCCACGGGCATGAGCATCTCCTCCTTGCGCTCCAGCACGATGTGTACGCCGTCGCCGCTGCCCAGCACGCTGTTGATGGCGTAGTCCAGTTGGCGCGTGGTGTTGAGCCATTGGTCGTAGTACCAATCGAGCTCCAGCCCGCTCTGCTTCTCGAAGGCCCGCTCCATGTCCACCGGGTCGGGGTGCTTGAAGCGGCATGCGTCGGCGAAGCGCCTGATGCCCGCCGCGAGGTGCTGCCCGCCGATCACCGCCCCGAGCTGGTGTACGAGCACCTCGCCGAAGCTGTACGCCGTGGTGCCGTACGCGCGGTTGGTGATGAAATGGTCCGCATGCACCGATGCGGGTTCGTGGTCATCGGTGCCCACCAGGGCGAGGTAGCCGCGCAAGGCGGGTTCGTGGGGGTCGTTGTCCGAGGGGAACAGCCGGGCCATCACGCGGCTCGATGCGTACTCGGTCATGCCCTCGTCCATCCAGGCGTAGCGGCCCTCGTTGCTGGCCAGCAGGCCCTGGTACCAGCTGTGCACGAACTCATGCACGCTCACCCCCACCAGGCTGCCCAGGCGGCGCTTGCCGGTGATCAGGGTGAGCATGGGGTACTCCATGCCGCCGTCGCCGCCCTGCACGAAGCTGTATTGCGGCCAGGGGTATGCGCCGTGCTCGGCGTTCATGATGGCCAGGGCCTGCTCCATGTAGCCGGGCAGCTGGTCCCAGGTCGCGGCCAGTTCGGGGTCGTCCTTGCGGAAGAAGTGGAACAGCGGGCCGCCGGGCACCTGATGCACGGTGTGGAGGTAGTCGGGGTCGGCGGCCCAGGCGAAGTCGTGTACGCGTTGCGCGGTGAAACGCCAGGTGAGCTTGTCGCCGGCGGGGCGCTTCACCCGCTTAGCGGTGGGGTAGCCATGGCCGACCTGCTCGGGGTTCCCCAGCACGCCGGTGGCGGCCACGGTGTAGGCGCTGTCCAGGGTGATGCGCACGTCGAAATCGCCCCACACGCCATGGAACTCGCGGCCCACGTACGGGTAGGCGTGCCAGCCGCGCTGGTCGTACGCGGCGATCTTGGGGTACCATTGGGTCATGCTGTAGGCCACGCCCTCGGCGCTCTGGCGGCCGGTACGGCGGATCTGCAGCGGCACCTGGCCGGTGAAGCCGAAGGCCAGCTCGGTGCTGCGCCCGGGCAACAGGGGCCGGGCCAGCGTGGCCCGGAGCACCGTGCCCATCGGCTCCAGGTCCAGCTCCGCCCGGTGCTGCGTCATGCCGGTGATGCGCAGCTCGCCCATCTCCTCCGGCGCCAGCTCCGCGATGCGGTCGCCCACGCGGCGGTCGGGGTCGGCGATGGTGCGCGAGCGCACGTCCATCTCGCTGCCGGGCCGGAAGGCGTTGAGGTACATGTGGAAGAACACCTCGCGCAGGGTGTCCGGGCTGTTGTTGGTGTACCCCAGGGTGGTCTCGCCGGTGAACCGGTGCGTGCGCACATCGAGGTCCACGGCCATGGAGTAGGCCACCTGTTGCTGCCACGTGGTGCATTGGGCGGCGAGGACGGTGGGCGCGGCCGCCAGCAGGGGCAGCCAGGAACGGAACAAACGCATGGCCACAAAGAAAGGCCGATCGGAGCAAGCCGTGCCCGGCACCGGCAGGCCTGCCTGCCTGATGTTAGGTAGGCCTGCCTGCCGTTAGGCAGGGATATGGCTACTTTTCCGCCCTGCCCGCCCGCGCATGACCCTTCAGCAGCTGGAATACATCGTGGCCATCGACACGCACCGGCACTTCGCCAAGGCCGCGGCGGCCTGCTTCGTCACCCAGCCCACGTTGAGCGGCATGGTGAAAAAGCTGGAGGAAGAGCTGGGCACGGTGCTGTTCGACCGGTCCAAATCGCCGGTGGTGCCCACGGCGGAAGGGGTGCGCCTGGTGGCGCAGGCCCGCACGGTGCTGCGCGAGGCGGGCGCCTTCATGCGGCTGGCGCGCGAAACGCGCGACCAGGAGAGCGGCGAGCTGCGCATCGGGGTGATCCCCACGCTGGCCCCCTACCTGCTGCCCCTGTTCCTGGGGCCCTTCATGCAGGCCCGCCCGCAGGTGCGGCTCAGCATCGCGGAGCTCACCACGGAGACCATCGTGGACCGCCTGGCGCGCGAGACGCTCGACGTGGGCCTGATGGCCACCCCGCTGAAGGTGCCCGGCCTGCGCGAACGGCCCCTGTTCACCGAGCGCTTCATGGTCTTCGCCGCACCGGGCGAAATGGGCCCGCGCAAACGGTACGTGCTGCCGGGCGACATCGACCCGGACCGCCTGTGGCTGCTGGAAGAGGGCCACTGCATGCGCTCGCAAGTGCTCAACCTGTGCGCGCTGCGGCGCGAGGGCGTCCACGGCCGGCTCCACTACCTCTCGGGCAGCATCGGCTCCCTGATGCGCTTGGTGCGCGCGCAGGGCGGCGTCACCATCGTGCCCGAGCTCGCCGCCGTGGGCATGGACAAGGCCCAGCGCGCCTGGCTCCACCCCTTCAAGGCGCCCGCCCCCGCGCGCGAGATCAGCGCCGTGACCTACCGCCACGCCCTCAAGGACCGCCTGCTGGACCTGCTCTGCACCGCCATCGTGGACGCGGTGGACGGCCACCTGGGCGGCGGCCGCACGGAATTGGTGCCCATCGAGGAGGAGGAGGCGAGGTGAGCGGAGCGGACGTGCACCCCGGCCGGGGTGCCATGAAAAAGGCCCCCACCGAGGCAGGGGCCAAGTTTTCACTGCGGCTGTGGGCTTGCCCGTGGAATATCCCCGCTGACCGCCCCATTGCTATCGATGCCTTGGTGCTCGCTGGCGGGCTTGAAAAGACCGCGACCCGCCAAAAGACGGGCCGCAGATAAGCCTTGAAGCTTAGTTTGCACAACGGAATTATCCTTATTGTGAAAGACTTCAGGTCAGTGCAAGTATAGCACTTTTTCGCTTCGATCAATTCCTCATATTTTGGGCCTTCGGTCTTTCAATGCAACAACTCAGTCCCGAATAGGATGAAAGATGACAAAGAACTCTTGGTCGGCTTGGATGTAGGCAGCAACAGCGTGGGTTGGGCCGTGGTGGAAATGGATGGCGAACGCCTGGTGAAGATCCATGGCATGGGCAGCCGCATCATTCCCATGGGCGATGAGAAGAAGGAGTTCGAGCAGGGTGCCAAGATCACCAAGAACGCCGGGCGCAGGCAGAAGCGCAGCATGCGGCGCAATCACCACCGCTACAAGCTGCGGCGCGCGAACTTGGTGAAGGTGCTGGACCTTATCGGCGCAATGCCCCAGGGTCTGGGCGCACAGCCCGACCCCGATACTCCCGCACTCACCACCATGCAGCTCTACGGACTGCGCGCCATGGCCGTGGACGATCCCGTAAGCCTCACCGAACTCGGCCGCATCCTCTACCACATGAACCAGCGCCGGGGCTACAAGGACATCGGTGACCTGATGGACGAGCAGGACGGCGCCGCAACCACCGACGAGAAGAAGGACGATGGCAAGACCATTGAGAAGGTCTTCATCGAGAACGTGGAGGTGGACGACGACAAGGGCAAGAGGACCAAGTACCTCGTTACGCTGGCTGATGGGCGTGTTGGCACTACCACGATCGCGAAGATCATGGAGATGAAAGGCTCCGAGCAGGAACTGGAGATCACTACCAAGAAAACAAAGAAGGGAATCACACACGAGTTCCGATTGGCGTTGAAGACCGATTGGCGCAAAGGCATGGAAAGCCTGAACCAAGCGATCGACGAGAGCCAGCTCACACCCGGCCAGTTCTTCCACCAGCAACTGAAGAACGACCCGCACTACCGCATCAAGGAACGCATCGTGCTGCGAGACACGTTCAGAGCGGAGTTCGATGCCATTTGGAAGCGGCAACTGCCCGAGCACGCCACGTTGCAGCGCACCGACTTGCGCAACACCGTGGTGAAGGCGTTGATCCCGAACAACAAGAAGGAGCAGGCGCGCTGGCTCGCAAAGGATCTCGGCACCTTCATCCGCGACTACGTGATCTACTATCAGCGGCCGCTCAAGAGCCAGGCGAGCAGTAAGGGCCAATGCCGCTTCGAGCCGCAGAAGCCGGTAATGCCCGTGAGCAGCCCCATCTACCAGCTGTTCCGCATCTGGCAACAGGTGAACAACATCCGCTTGATCGACCGGTACGGCAAGGAGAGCGAATTGTCCGCTGCGGAGCGCAACGCCGTGGTGCATCACCTGCTCGAAAGCAAGGAACTGAAGACGGACAAGTTGCTCGATGCCATCGGGCGCAAGAAGGAAGAGCTCGGCAACAACCTGCGCGCCAACCTGCCCGGCCACCAGACGCTGGACCCGCTGCGGGCAAGGCTGAAGAAGTCCGCCTTGTGGGAGAAGCTGTTGCAAGAGGCTGCCACACCCAAGGACCTCGACAAATCCACGCTCTTCCGCATCTGGCACATCCTCTACTCCATCCCGATGGAGGAGCATCGCAAGATGGCACTGAAGGCCATCGACGGCATTCCGCCGGAAGAAGTGGACGCCCTCGCCAAGGTCCGTTACGACCGCAAGACCGGCGCGGTATCGGCGCGCGCCGCTTCGCGCATCACACCGCTGATGGCCTGCGGCGACACATGGAAGTGGGAAAACATCGCACCGCGCGACCAACGTCGCATCGAGGACGTGATCGCCAAGGTAGCCGACGGCGAGGCGATCGACCGCTTGCCCAACGAGGTGTTCGCGCGATTGAGGGCATATTCCACCAAGGAACATTTCCAAGGTCTCCCCTACTGGCTGGCCGCGTCCGTGCTATACGGCGACCATCGCGCGGCCATCGCCAAGCCCTTCGACAAGCCGGATCAGATCAAGACCCTCTCGCGCGGCTTCCTGCGCAACCCCGTTGTGGAACAGGTAGTGAACGAATCCCTCATGCTTATGCGCGACATCTGGGCCACCTACGGACGCCCCGCCAGCGTGCGGGTGGAGCTCGCCCGCGAACTGCGGCAGAACCAGGCCCAACGCAAGCGCACCTTCGAGAACAACAACCAGCGCGATAAAGACCGCAAGAAAGTAGTGGAAACGCTGCGCAGCGAGTTCAGCAGACCGAAGCCCAGCAAGAAGGACATCGAGCGCTACGAGCTCTGGGTGCAGCAGGAGCATCGCTGCATGTACTGCGGTGGATCGATACAGAAGGGCCAGCTTTTCGACACGCGCGACACGGATGTGGACCACGTCATACCCCGCGCACGGTTCTATGACGACAGCATCCAGAACCGCGTGATCGCATGTCGGCCATGCAATGCCGACAAGGGTAAGCAACTCGCCGCCGCATACATGAAAAGCAAGGGGGCCGGCGAATGGGAAACCTACGTGGACCGCGTGAACAAGCTGAGGGCGGGACGCACCAAGAAGAAGTACCTGCTGGCCGAGGATGTTCCCGAGAGCTTCATCAACCGCCAGTTGCAGGAAACGCGCTACATCGGCACCAAGCTCACCGAACTGTTGCAACCCATCTGCACGGTGCATAGCACCCTCGGGATCGTTACCGATGCGCTCAAGAACGAGTGGGGCCTGAACGAGGTGTACAAGGAAGTCCTCATTCCGCGCTTCAAACGGCTTGAAGGGATCCTTGACCGCAAGCTCATTGAAGAGATGCACCGGACCAACGGCGGCAACCACGTGCAGTACAGGATCGAGGGTTACGACAAGCGCATCGACCACCGGCACCATGCGCTGGACGCCCTCACCGTAGCCCTCACCCGCCAAGGCTACATCCAGCGCCTCAGCAACGTGAACCAGCTCAACATCTCCGACGAAGAGAAGGAGGCCCTGAAGCGGCCCACGTGGTATCCGCTGCCCCACCCCGACCTGCGCCGCATGGTGAAGGACCAATTGGAGCGCACCATACCCAGCATCAAGAACCGGCAGCGGCTATTGACCAAGGCCAACAACCGCACGGCCTACCTCGACCCCACCACCGGTGAAGTGCGCAAGGGTGACAAGGGGAGGAAGCAAACCAAGGGGAGTCTGCGTGCCGTACGCGGGGCGCTGCACAATGAACAGCCCTTGGGCGAAGTGCGCGAGCAACGAAAATGGCCGTTGAAGGACGTGCTGAAACGCCTTGCCGAAGTGATGGACAAAGAGGGCGCCTTGCACGTATTGCGCCCTGTGGACAAATCCGACCCCGGCTACCGGACTCGCTTCCTAGCCCATGAGCATGAGCGGAAATTGCTCCACGACCACTTGGCGAAGCATGATGGGAGCATCGAGAAGATGAAGAAGGCATTGAAGAAGGATCCGATCGTGAACGCGAAGAACGAACGTGTGGAAGAGTTCACCATGCTCGTGCCCAAGTACAGCATCACCCGCACATTGGGTCCGCAGTTCAGCGAGAAGATGGTGGGGAAGATCATCGATACGAAGCTGCAGAAGCAGGTGCAACAACACTTCGAAGCATACGGCAAAGACCCAAAGAAGGCTTTCACCGCCGAAGCCCTGCACGACTTCCCCGCCCGTAAGGTGCGCTGCCGCATGGACGAGGCACTCGTAGGGGAGGCAAAGGGCCGCACACGCTTCATCCGGCCCCACGACCCCAACCGCAAACTGCACGTGGAGAAGGGCGAGAACTATGCCCTGGCCGTGTTCGTGAACGATGAAACGGGCGAACGCGAGTTCGAGATCGTTCCCTTCTTCGATGCCGTGGGGCGCAAGCTGAAAGGGCTGGACCTTGTGGAGGCACGCCCCGGATACAGGCACTTCATCCTACGCAAGAACGACATGGTGTACGTGCCTAGGCCGGGTGAAGACCTGAGGGCCGTTGACTGGCAGGATACTGATGCCGTCGGTGACCGCGTAATGCGCATGACGCAGATGTCAGGCAAGCAATTCTACTTCTTGCGAGTCAACATATCAAGCGTCATCAACTTCCCCAAGGAGCAGCCCGAGTACGGCAGTCAAAGCGCGTCCGAATTCGAGGACCGTGACCAACCACGGACCAAGGTCGCCACAGTCTGCATACCTGTCCGAGTCGACCGCTTGGGCAAGGTCACACCGCTGTTCCCGTGATCAAGCGCACCATCCATATCGGCAGTCCCTGCACCTTGCGGCGACGCGAAAAGCAATTGGTGGTGCAATACCCCAAGGATTTGGGCCTGCCCGAGCGAACCGTGCCCATTGAGGACATCAGCGTGGTGCTGCTGGACCATGAGCGCGTGGTGGTGACCCAGATGCTACTGGCGGCCCTCTTGGAGAACAACGTGGCTGTGATCACCTGCAACGAACAGCACATGCCTACCGGCCTGTTACTGAACTTGGACGGCCATACGGTGCAGACGGAACTGTTCCGGCACCAGATAGAGGCCAGCGAGCCCCTGCGCAAAAACCTGTGGATGCAGACCGTGCAGGCCAAGTTGCGCAACCAGGCCGCCCTGCTGGAACAGGTCGGCATACCCGGCGACTCCATCAGGGAGTACGCCAGGAACGTCCGCAGCGGCGACCCGGACAATATGGAAGCCCGTGGTGCCGCCCACTATTGGCGGCACCTCTTCCCCAGCCACCTCAACTTCGTCCGGCATCGCTTCGGCGAGCCGCCGAACAACCTGCTCAACTACGGCTATGCCATCCTGCGGGCGGTGGTGGCACGGTCGCTCGTGGGCAGCGGCCTGCTGCCGACGCTCGGCATCCATCACCGCAACAAGTACAATGCCTACTGCCTGGCGGATGACGTGATGGAACCCTACCGGCCTTTCGTGGACGAAATGGTGTTGAGGATGGTGGTGAAGGACCGCGTGGACCCCGAGGAACTCACCACCCCCATCAAGGGCGAACTGCTCAAAGTGCCCACCCTCGACGTGCTTATCGACGGCAAACGCAGCCCATTGCTGGTGGCGGTGCAACGCTCCACTGCAAGTTTGGCCCAATGTTTTCAGGGCGGGCAACGGAAGGCCCTCTATCCCGAATGGCCGAAGACCTTGAATGGGCCGCCTTGATGAATACCGGATCATGTGGGTCTTTGTCTTCTTCGATCTGCCCACCGAAACCACCAAAGACCGGCGCAACTACGCCCGCTTCCGCAAGAGCATCAAGGAGGACGGCTTCACCATGATGCAGTACAGCATCTACGTGCGGCATTGCAACAGCCGTGAGAATGCCGATGTCCACATCCGTCGGGTGAAGGGTCTGTTGCCCCCGGCGGGCGATGTCATCATCTTCACCCTCACCGACAAGCAGTTCGGCATGATCCAGTTCTTCGAGGGCAAGAAGAAGGCGCTGGCTCCCGATACCCCCCAACAGTTGGAAATGTTTTGACACCCGCCGAGCTTGGTTTGGCCCAATGTCTGGAAAAGCGAAAGGCCCCCCGACAAGTCGGGGGGCCTTCGCCGCTGTGCCATTTTCCCCATCGTGCCTTTTTACCTGAAACCGCGTGTATGTAGCGGTTCAGAAGGAGTCTGGTGTCACAGCACGTCAAAGATCTTGACCTGAAAGCCTTCCACAACGAGGGCCACATGCTCATGCTCACCGACAGCGGTGTCACAGCACGTCAAAGATCTTGACCTGAAAGCCTTCCACAACAGCAGCTTGGTGTGCCGCATGCTGCCCACGGGTGTCACAGCACGTCAAAGATCTTGACCTGAAAGCCTTCCACAACGCCTCGTAGGTGGCGCCCGGCAAGGCCAGGGGTGTCACAGCACGTCAAAGATCTTGACCTGAAAGCCTTCCACAACAGTGAGCAGGCTCTTGCCGCTGTCGGCCAAGGTGTCACAGCACGTCAAAGATCTTGACCTGAAAGCCTTCCACAACTATT
>JAVFAQ010000070.1:0-11193 GCA_034002325.1 Flavobacteriales bacterium
CCCGCGCGCGGAGATCGAGGGTGAAATGGGCGACAACGCCCCCGGCATGCAGGCCCGCCTGATGAGCAAGGCCCTGCGCAAGCTCACCGCCACCATCAGCCGCACGGGATGCTGCTGCATCTTCATCAACCAGCTGCGCGAGAAGATCGGCGTGATGTTCGGCAACCCCGAGACCACCACCGGCGGCAATGCCCTGAAGTTCTACTCCACCATCCGGCTGGACATCCGGCGTTCCAGCCAGATCAAGGAGGGCGAGCAGGTCATGGGCAACCGCACCAAGGTGAAGGTGGTGAAGAACAAGGTGGCGCCCCCCTTCCGCCGGGTCGAGTTCGACATCATGTTCGGCAAGGGCATCAGCAAGAGCGGCGAGATCATCGACATGGGCGTGGAGCTGGGCATCATCAAGAAGAGCGGCAGCTGGTTCAGCTATGCCGACAGCAAGTTGGGCCAGGGCCGCGACATGGTGCGCCAGTTGTTGGAGGACAATGAGGAACTGCTCGACGAACTCGAGGGGCGGATCAAGGAAGCGGTGGCCAAGGCCCAGCTTCCGGTAGAGGCCTGAGCAGCCCGCCGTGTACCTTTGGGACCCCGGCCCGCAAGGTCGGGGTCCTGTATTTCCGCCATGCGCCACGCCCCCATTTCCCGCTCCCTCCCGGTCTTCGGCGGCCTGCTCCTGGTCGTCGCATGCGGCACCGACCCCGACCCCGCCGCCGGGATCGATGAGCACACGCCCCTGGCGGAGATCGACCGCCGCATCGTGGAAGACCCCGGCAATGCCCTGCTCTATGCCGAACGCGCCCGCTACCATGAACGCGTGGACAGCGCCGCCACCGCCTTGAACGATTGGCGCCGGGCCATCCAGCTCGACAGCACCAACGCCAGCCTGCACATGGGGCTGGGCGACCTGCTCTTCAGGCTACTGCGGGTGGAGGAGGCCGAGCGCTCGCTGGTCAAGGCCTCCTTGCTCGACCCCCGGGCCACGGTGCCCATGCTCCGATTGGCCGAGCTGCGCCTGATCCAGCGCCGGTACCCCGAGGCCATGGACCTGACCAACAACGTGCTGCGCATCGATCTGCACAATGCGCTCGCCTACCACCTCAAGGGCTGGGTCCACATGGAGGCCGGCGACACCGCCCTGGCCGTGAGCAGCTTCCGCACGGCCATTGAGCAGGACCCGTACATGGTGGCGCCCTACGTGCAGCTCGGCGCCCTGTTCGCCGTACACCACGACCCCATGGCCATGGAATATTACAGCTCGGCCTTGGAGATCGACCCGCAGAACGTGGAGGCGCTGTACGGCATGGGCATGTACGCGCAGGAGAACGGCCTGGACAGCCTGGCCATGGCCAACTACGCACGGATCAAGGAACTCGCCCCGCACGACCCGCATGCCTGGTACAACACCGGCTACATCCTGATGGAGCACCGCAACGACCCGGTGGCGGCCCGCCCCCAGTTCGCACGGGCCATGCTGGTGGCGCCCGAGTACACCGAGGCGTACTACAACCTGGGCGTGACCTACGAGCGCACCGGGCAGCTGGACAGCGCCCTGGTCTGGTACAAACGATCACTGGGCGTGGACCCGGCCTTCACTGCGGCCGCCCAAGGGCTGAGCCGGCTTCAGTCCAAAGGCGCCCGGGTGGTGCGCTGAGCCCTCCGCGGAAGCTGGTCCAGGGTCCAGACGTGGCCGCCGGGCAGCACCTTGAAGCGCCGCACCACCATGCCGTGGCCGGTATGCGCGCGCAGGGTCCAGGTGCCGGGCCGCAGGCTGCGGATGTCCACGCCGCCGATGGCCGCCCCCTTGCTGGTCTGCGCCACCCGGCCCCGGCCGTCGAGCAGGTCCACCTGCCGGGTGCCTTCCGGCAGGTCCAGTTCCATGGAGCCGGGCAGGGCGCCGTCCACGATGGAGAGCCGCTCCGCGGGCGCATCGGGCGCCGGTGCATGGTGCGCACCCGCCCAGGCCAGGTCGCCTTGGGCGTGGACGGTCGCCGCCGAAAGGGCGGCCAACGTGATCAGTATCCGGCGCATGGGCCGTTGTACGGGGCCGGCGCGCCTGGGTTCATGGCCCGGCCGCATACGGCACGCCCCCGGCGCACCGTGCGTGCTCCGGGGGCGTGCTCCGGGCGGGGCGGCTACTTGTCGTCGTCCCCGAAGTTCACCCCGATGGTGAGCCCGTAGACCAGGTAGCGGGCGGTGATGTCCTGCACTGCGGGGTTGTCCTTGAACACGCGGCTCAGGCCGAAGCTCACGCCGGGCTCCACGGTGAAGTGGCCCATGTCGAAGCCCAGGGCGGCGTCGATGTTCAACGACCCGTCGCGGAAGTCGCCGCGGTCGTACCCGATCCGGTCGTTGCGGTCGTCCACGCTCAGGAGCACGTCGTACGAGGGGCCCATGGCGAAGCGCAGGTCGAACTGGTAGGTGTCGATGATCCGGTAGCCAAACATGGTGCGCAGGCGCAAATTGGTGCGCACCAGGTCGTCCTCGTACAGGAGGCCTTCCTCGGGCCGTGCCTGCACCACGGTGGCGTTGCGGCCGAAGAAGGCACCGGGCTGCACGTACAGCCGGTCGCCGAAGCGCAGGTCGGCGCCGAGCTGCCAGCCCATGGCGGCCTTGTAGGCGGCGCCGTCGGGCGCGGGCCCGGTGAGGTGCTGGTAGTTCAGGCCGAACTGCGGGTTCACTTGGAACTGGGCTTGTGCCGTGCCCAACAGGCCGGCGCAGGCAAGGATGGCAAGTGGCGTTCTCATGGTCTATGCGGTTACGGGCGCCACCTTGCCAATGGCGTGCCATGCCCGTTTTGCGCAGCGGTGGCGCGGCATACGGAGTGCCGGGCGGGCGCGGCGAACGGCCAGGCTTCGGTCGGGCGCCCCTCTCCCCTTTCCTGTCCGTGGCCGGCCGCTGCGCGGCGCTCATTGACCACGGCAAGCGCTATCTTCGCGCCCGCCTTCTTCGGGAGGTGGTCCTACGGCCCCGTAGTTCAATTGGATAGAATGACAGATTCCGGTTCTGTTGGTTGCAGGTTCGAGTCCTGCCGGGGTCACCAGGGCGGCTCGTCGTAAGGCGGGCCGCTCCGCTTTCCGGCCATCACCGTCCCCATGCGCATCGACAAGTTCCTCTGGTGCGTGCGCCTGTACAAGACGCGCAGCCTGGCCACCGATGCGGTGCGCCGCGAGCAGGTGCAGGTGAACGGGCGCGTGGTGAAGCCTGCCGCTGAGGTGCGGCCCGGCGACACGATCGCACTGCGCACCCCGCCGATCCAACGCAGCTGGGAGGTGCTGGCGTTGCCCACCGCGCGCGTGGGGGCCGACCGTGTGCCCGAACTGATCGTTGAACGTACGGCGCCGGACGACCTGGCGAAGTTGGAGACCGCCCGGCTGGCCAAGGCCATGCACCGCCCTCCGGGGGAAGGCCGGCCCACCAAGCGCGACCGCCGGGCGATGGGCCGTTTCCTGGGCGGTTGATCCCGTGGGCCGATATCTTCGTTCCGCCGATCTTCACCCCATGAACATCCTGATCAAACTGGTGATCTCCACCATCGCCGTGCTGGTGGCCGACCTGCTGTTGCGCGGCGTGAGCCTGGGCGACATGGACACCACGCAGGGCCTGCTCACCGCGCTGCTCACCGCGGCCGTGCTGGGCCTGCTGAACAACCTGCTCAAGCCCGTGCTGGTCTTCCTCACCCTGCCCGCGACGCTCGTCACCCTGGGCCTGTTCCTGCTGGTGATCAACGCGGTGATCGTGCTGATCGCCGCGCGGATCGTGCCGGGCTTCGAGGTGGGCAGCTTCTGGTGGGCGCTGGGCTTCAGCCTGGTGGTGTCCTTGGTGCAGAGCGTGCTCAACACCATGGACCGCCGGCAGCAGGCCGGTTAGGGTTCAGCGGTTGTCGCCGTCCAGCAACCGGCCCAGCCCGCCCAGCACGCTGCCCTCGCCCTTGGCCTTGCCGCCGTGGCCCGGTGCCGATGCGATGATGTTGTCCGCCAGCCGGCTGAAGGGCAGGCTCTGGACCCACACATGGCCAGGGCCGCGCAGTTGGGCGAAGAACAGGCCCTCACCACCGAACAGCGTGTTGCGGATGCCGCCCACGAACTGGATGTCGTAGTCCACGGTCTGCGTCATGGCCACCAGGCAGCCGGTGTCCACGCGCAGGGTCTCGCCCGGTGCCAGCTCGCGCTGCACGGTGGTGCCGCCCGCATGGATGTACACCTGCCCGTTGCCCTCGAGCTTCTGCATGATGAAGCCCTCCCCACCGAACAGGCCCGTGCCCAGCCGCTTCTGGAAGGCGATGCCGATGGTGACGCCCTTGGCCGCGCAGAGGAAGCTGCCCTTCTGGCAGATCAGCCGCCCTTGGAAGTCGCCCAGGTGCATCGGCATGATCCGGCCGGGGTACGGCGCGGCGAACCAGGCGGTGCGGCGGCCGGTGGTGTCGTTGGTGTAGGTGGTCATGAACAGGCTCTCGCCGGTGAGCACCCGCTTGCCCGCGCCCCAGAGCTTGCCCATGAAGCCCTGGTCCTGCGCGTTGCCGTCGCCGAAGATGGTGCGCATGGAAATGCCCTCGTCCATCATCATCAACGTGCCGGCCTCGGCGATCACGGTCTCGTGGGGATCGAGGGTGATCTCCACGCATTGCATGTCGTCACCGACGATGCGGTGGTCCAATTCATGTGTCGTGCGGTCCATGGGAAGCGTCGTTCGTGGCCGCAAAGTTCCGTCATCCACCGGCGCCCGGCCCGTCGTTCGGCACGGCGGTGCGCCGCCGGTCATAATTCATCGCCCCGGGTCCGGTACCTTAGCCGCACCACCATGGCATCCACTGCGACCACCACCGCCCCACGCACCCACCACCAGCCCGGGCAGGACGTGCTGCTGCGCGCCTGGGAGCTGATCTGTACGGCCAAGGCCATGACCGAGCTGTACGAGGCGGAGTTCAAGACCACCAGCAAGTACGTGCATGCCACCAGCCGGGGCCACGAGGCCGTGCAGCTCGCGCTCGGCCTGCAGCTGAAAGCGCAGGACTTCGTGGCGCCCTACTACCGCGACGACAGCATCCTGCTGGGCATCGGCATGGAGCCGTACGAGCTGATGTTGCAGCTTCTGGCCAAGCGCGACGATCCCTTCAGCGGCGGGCGCACCTACTACGGCCACCCCAGTTTGCGGCGCGAAGGCATGCCGCGCATACCGCACCAGAGCAGCGCCACCGGCATGCAGGCCATCCCCACCACGGGCATCGCGCTGGGGCTGTGGTACAAGGAGCAGGCGGGCATTGACCACGACTTCAATTCGGATGATCGTCGATCCTCCGAATTGCCCATCGTGGTTTGCTCCCTGGGTGATGCCTCCATCACCGAGGGCGAAGTGGCCGAGGCCTTCCAGATGGCCGTGCTGAAGAAGCTGCCGATCATCTACCTGGTGCAGGACAACGAGTGGGACATCAGCGCCAGTGCCGATGAGATCCGCGCCGGCGATGCGAGCGACTACGCCAAGGGCTTCAAGGGCCTGGAGGTGCGGCAGGTGGATGGCGCCGACTTCAGCGCCAGTTACGCCACCCTCGGCGATGTGATCGCCACCGTGCGCCAAGAGCGCCGGCCCTTCCTGGTGCATGCGAAGGTGCCCCTGCTCAACCACCACACCAGCGGGGTGCGCATGGAGTTCTACCGTAGCGCGGAGGACCTGGCCGAGCACCGGCGCCGCGACCCGTTCCCGCGGCTGTACCAGCAATGCCTGGACGCCCGCCTGCAGGCCGATGGGCTGAAGCAGGCCGAGCAGCAGGCCATCGCGCGGGTGAAGGCCGACTACGACCGTGCCCTCGCCGCCGAGGACCCCACGCCGGAAGACCTGACCACCCACGTGTTCGCCCCGACGCCCATCACCGAGGAGCAAGGTGAGCGCGCACCGGCCGATCGCGAGCCCACCGTGATGGTGGACAGCGCGCTCTTCGCCATCCGCGAGCTGATGCAGGAGGACCCGCGCTGCCTGCTCTACGGGCAGGACGTGGGCGCCAGGCTGGGCGGCGTGTTCCGCGAGGCCGCCACCCTGGCCCGCGATTTCGGCGGGCACCGCGTGTTCAACACCCCCATCCAGGAGGCCTTCATCATCGGCAGCACCGTGGGCATGAGCGCCGCCGGGCTGAAGCCGATCGTGGAGGTGCAGTTCGCCGATTACATCTGGCCGGGCCTCAACCAGCTCTTCACCGAAGTGGCCCGTAGCTGCTACCTCACCATGGGCAAATGGCCCGTGAGCTGCATCCTGCGCGTGCCCATCGGCGCGTACGGCAGCGGCGGCCCCTACCACAGCAGCAGCGTGGAGAGCGTGCTGTGCAACATCAAGGGGATCAAGGTCGCCTACCCCGGCACCGGCGCCGACCTCAAAGGATTGATGAAGGCCGCCTACCACGACCCCAACCCCGTGGTGATGCTGGAGCACAAGGGCCTGTACTGGAGCAAGATCAAGGGCACCGAGGCCGCCAAGACCATCGAACCCAGCGCGGACTACGTGGTCCCCTTCGGCAAGGCGCGCATGGTGATCGAGGCCGATCCCCAAGCCGTGGAACGAGGCGAGGCCGCGGTGGTCGTCACCTACGGCATGGGCGTGTACTGGGCCACCGCCGCCGCGAAGCAGTTCCCCGGGCGCATCACCCTCATCGACCTGCGCACATTGGTGCCGCTGGACGAGGAGACGGTGATGACCACCGTGCGGTCCCACGGCCGCTGCCTCGTGCTCACCGAGGAACAGCTCACCAACAGCTTCGCACAGGCCCTGGCATCGCGGATCGGCGATGCCTGCTTCGAGCAGCTGGACGCCCCGGTGCGCACGCTCGGTTCGCAGGACATGCCCGCCATCCCGCTGAACAGCACCCTGGAGGCGACGATGATCCCCAGCGCGGAGAAGGTGGCGGTGGCGCTGGAGGCGTTGCTGAAGTACTGACCTCGATGGAAGAGCGCTTCATCCGCGTGCAGCGCACCGCCCGCTATCACCTGCTAGGTGATGCCACCACCGCGAAGGCCCTGTGGATCGTGTTGCACGGTCACGGCCAGCTGGCCCGCTTCTTCCTGAACAAGTTCGAGGGGCTGGAGGACGAACTCCTGATCGTGGCCCCCGAAGCCCTGAACCGCTTCTACTTGGACGAGGCCCATCAGCGCGTGGGCGCCACCTGGATGACCCGTGAGGACCGGGAGCACGAGATCGGGGACCAGTGCAGCTATCTGGATGCGCTGGTGAACGAACTGCACAAGGAACGGCCAGCGCTGCCGGTGAACGTGCTGGGCTTTTCGCAGGGCGTGGCCACCGCGTGCCGATGGAGCCTGCGCGGCCGCACGCGGACCCATCGGCTGGTGCTGTGGGCGGGCAGTTTGCCGATGGAACCCACCACCGATGACCTGCGACAGCGTTGGGCGCATGCCCGGATCGACCTGGTGCTGGGCACCGACGACCCGTACGCGGGGAGCAAGGAGCTCGATGCCGTGGCCTCGCGGCTGGACCGCGCCGGCGTGCGGCATGCCCTTCACCGGTTCACCGGCGGCCATGCGCTGGACCCCGTGCTGCTGGGCCGGCTGTTCAAGGCCGACAGGCCGGCATAGGCTTTCCATTATCGCTTGTGTTCGGGTCCGGTGGCACGGCCGATCCGGCTTTACTTGCATCCGAGCAAACCCAAATCCTCTTCTACATGGCAAAACGAAGACTCCATCTTTTGGCATGCACCGTATTGTGCATCGGCCTGTGGGCACCCCGTGACGCCCACGCCCAGATCATGGGATACAGCGTAGGGCAGACCGTGGCCGATTTCACGGTGACCGACACCGACGGCAATGTGCATAACCTGTACACCATCACCGCCTCCGGCAAGCACGTGGTGCTCGATTTCTTTTTCGACACCTGCCCACCGTGCCAGCAGACCCAACCGTACTTCAACCAATTGCATGAAGTGTACGGCTGCAATGACCATGACCTGTTCGTGATATCCATCAACAACGGCACTGACAACAATGCCATGGTGGACGCCTTCGAGGCCACCTACGGCGGGTCCTACGCCCATTCGCCTGCGGTGGGCATCGAAGGTGGGTGTACCGCCGTGCGGACCGCGTTCAACCCGGCCGCGTACCCCACCTACTGCATTGTCGGGCCCGACAACAAGCTGAAGCATAACGACATTTGGCCCATTGCGAGCATGCAGACGTACGTGAACGCCTTCCCCGCCGGAAGCAACATCCAACCGGCACCGTGCGCACCGGCCCTCGCGGTGGACGATCACGCCGCGGGCGTATTGCAAGGTGTTCACCCAGTGCCTTCCACCGGCTTGGTGACCATCGAGGTGGACCTGGCCCAAGGCGGTGCGGCATCAGCCATCGTGTTCGACGCCCTGGGGCGCAAGGCCCACATGGAACCACTGGGGGCATTGGCCGCTGGCCCGGTAAGCCGCACCATCGACCTCGCCCATCTCTCCGATGGCAACTATTTACTGCGCCTGGTGGTGGACGGCGTGGCTGAGGCACCGCGACCCATCATCATCGCCCATTGACCGGCCCCGATCCTCAGAACGAAGGGCTGCCTTGTCGGGCGGCCCTTCTTCGTTCGATCTTGTCCGGTCAGAAATCCACCGGCGGCTTGTTGTCCTTCCAGGCCAGCAGTTCATCCATGGTGTTGCGCGCCACGGAATGGTAGTTGGGCCGTGCCTGGCGGTAGATCTCCTGGGCCATGATGCGGCCCTTCTCGGTGCGCACCAGCTCGGTGTACAGCGGGGTGAGGAACTTGCGTCGCCCCACGGTGGTGAGGAATTCGGCCAGCTTCTCCTCGGCCGGTGCGTAGCTGTTGCGGATGCATTGCTCCAGCCAGGCGGCCAGGATCTCCGCGTTGCCGCTTTGGGTGAATGCAAAGGCATTGTCCATCGCGGTCATCCGGGCCTTGGTCAGGGGGCGCGGCAGGTGGCGGATGAAGTGCAGCCACTCGAAGGTGCTCCACCCGGCGGTGGCCAGCTGGTCGGCCGGTGCGCCCTTGTGCCAGCGTTCGAGTTCGGCCTCCACCTGGGCGAACAGGGGGCTTTCCGGGGTGGGCGCATCGGGGGGCAGCCCGGGGCCGTCCACCCATGCGGCCAGGTCCACCTCCACGCTGTCGGGCTCCAGCAGGTGGGCCTTCAGATGGGCGAGGAACATGTCCGTGGTCATGCTGGTGAAGGCGAACCGCTCGAAATAATCGCGCAGGAAGGCATCGAACTTGGCGCGGCCCACCTTGGCCTCGAGCATGCGCAGGAAGGCGGCACCCTTCTCGTAGGCCACGTCGGTCATGCCCTCGTCGGGGTCACGGCCGGCCAGGTCGAGCCGCAGGTGGGTGTCGGCCGGGCGGCCGCTGCGCAGGATCCGCGCCAGGGTGCTGTCCAGGTCCTGCCGGCCCAACTGGGCGAGCATGCCGGCGTAGTCGCGGCCGTAAAGGGCCTCGGAGATGCGGTTCTCGAAGTACACGGTGAAGCCCTCGTTGAGCCAGAAGTCGTTCCAGGTGGCGTTGGTGACCAGGTTGCCGCTCCAGCTATGGGCCAGCTCGTGGGCGATCAAGGCATTGAGGCTGCGGTCGCCGGCGATGATCGTGGGGGTAGCGAAGGTGAGCATGGGGTTCTCCATGCCGCCGAACGGGAAGCTGGGCGGTAGCACCAGCACATCATAGCGCCCCCAGCGGTACGGGCCGTAGAGGCTCTCGGCGGCCAGCAGCATGCGCTCGGTGTCCGCGAACTCCCATGCGGCCTTGTCCAGCAGCCCGGGTTCGGCGTAGACACCGCATCGCTCGCCCAACGGCTCGAAGTCGAGGTCGCCCACGGCCAGGGCGATCAGGTAGGCGGGTATGGGCTGGTCCATGGCGAACTGGTACACCCCGTCGCCCGCACGCTCCTGGGGATTGGTGGCGCTCATCACCGCCATCAGGCCGGGCGGCACCTGCACGCGGGCCTTGTAGGTGAAGCGGATGCCGGGGCTGTCCTGCACGGGGATCCAGGTGCGGGTGAGGATGGCCTGGCCCTGGGTGAAGAGGAAGGGGTGCTTCCGGCCGGTGGTCTGTTCGGGCTGGAGCCATTGCAGGGCCTTGGCGCCGGGCCCGGTGGAATAGCGCACCTCGATGCGGCTGGTGCCCGGTGCCAGGGCGATGCGCAGCGGACGGCCCATCAGCGTGCTGTCGCCCAGCTCGAAGGGCAGCGGCCCCCCGTTGCCGTTGACGCCATGCACCACCAGCCCGTCGGTGTCCAGGTAGATCTCGCTGGCACCGGCCCGCTCGATGTGGTACGCCGCGACGCCCGCGATCCGTTGGGAGTCCAGGTCCACCTTGATGTCCAGGTCGAGGTGCTTGATCACGGCCTCGGCGGGCCGGGCGTGGCTGTGGGGGTCCATCACATAGGCCGGGGCTTCGGCGGGCTTTCCATTTCCTTTATCGGCGGCCGGCCCGGTGGAGCAGGCGAAGAGCAACGGTGCGATCAGGCCATGCAGTGCGTAACGTGGTTCCATTCGGGGCGCAAATGTAGCGGAGGCCGATCGGGGGGGCCCGGCGTACGGCCCCGTATGTGAGCGGCACACACCGGAAAGCGGACCGGGCGGCCCTGTTCAGGACCGCCCGGCTTCAGTCGGGGTGACTGGATTCGAACCAGCGACTCCTTGCACCCCATGCAAGTGCGCTACCGGGCTGCGCTACACCCCGAGGACTTGTCCCGCATTTCACAGCGACCCTCCCGCCCGCAGGCGGGATGCGCTACCGGGCTGCGCTACACCCCGAAGGGCGGCAAAGGTAACAAGTTGTCCGAAGCCACGATCATTCATTCGGGCGGCATGGCCTCGTTGACCACTTCACCGTCGCCCGCGAGGGCTTCGTTATCGTGCGTGCCGTAGGGCTGGCAGCGGTACTCCACCCAATGGCGGCCGGTGCCGGGGGCGAACGCGATGCGGCCGGCGAGCGTGATGTCCGCGCCCATGGCCACACCATGGCCGGGTTCCAGGACCACCTCGAAGGCCAGCTTGACGCGGCCGTCGGCCGGGGCGTTGCGCGGGTCCACCACCACCGCCTTGCTGCGGCAGCCGGGCTTGTGGAAAAGCAGATGGTACACTTGCTTGTCCGGCAGTTCCACCCGGAAGCGATGGCCGGGGCGCAGGGCCACGGGCACACGGCTGCCGTCCGGGCGGACGAGCTCCACGGAGGCCACGGAAAGGATGCCTTCCGGTACGGTGAGCACGC
>JAVFAQ010000071.1:0-11190 GCA_034002325.1 Flavobacteriales bacterium
GACTTCCTTTAAGGGCCGTGGAAGATGACCACGTTGATAGGCCACAGGTCTAAAGTCAGCAATGGCAAAGCCGAGTGGTACTAATTACCCGTAGACTTCCGATCCCCCAGATCGTCGGTGGAATGATCCTCGGCTGTTCTGGTCCATCCAACTCATGTCGATCTTTTTTGATCGCTTCAGGTGACTATTGCGGTGAGGTCCACCTCTTCCCATTCCGAACAGAGAAGTTAAGCTCACCAGCGCAGATGGTACTGGGCCGCAAGCCCGGGAGAGTATGTCGTCGCCGATCTGAGCCCCGTCCAGCAATGGTCGGGGCTCTTTTTTTGCCCCCACCCCATCTTTGCCCCATGGCCCGTCCTGCCGCGTTCTTGATCATCACTTTCGCTTGCGCGGTGCGGCCCGCCCTGTTGGATGCCCAAGTCCTGTCCGGCACCTGTGCGCCCTGCGTGCCCGACCATGCCTCCGTCACCCTCTACGCGCTGGCCGGTGCCGACACATGGCCCGTGGCCCACGCCCCGCTCGATACCTCCGGCCGTTTCGCATTCCCGCCCGCCCACTATCCCCCCGGCTTCTACCAGTTGGCCGTGGGCGACGATGACCGGGTGGACATCATTCTCGACCCCCGCGAACCCGAGGTCCGCTTCCGCTTCGAGGCGCTGCCCCTGCAAAGCGCGGTGACCGTCGAACGGTCGCGCGAGAACGCCGCCATGTGGGCCTACAAGGCCATGAGCCGCACCGCCGCCATGGAGCTCGATGGCATCCAGGAGCACCGTGCCCGCACCGATGCCGCGGACCACCGCATTCTGGCCCGGCTGGACAGCATGCGGCAGCGTGTGGAGCTATGGAAGCGGCATGCGCTGGACTCCGTCCTGGCCACGCTGCCCGGCGGCTATTTCCCCCATGTGGTGCAGGCCGACCGCCGGTTGATGGCCGCCCTGCCGCAAGGCCCCCGGGCCGTCCGCGATGCCTTCGGCTGGGCCGATGGCCGCCTGCTGCGCAGCTCCATCCACCCCAAGGCCCTGCTCGCCTACCTGCAGAGCCTGCCCATGGACGCGCCCGGTGGCCTGGCCGCCGGGGCCGATTCGCTGCTGGCATGGGCCGCCCCCGACACCGCCTGCTGGCGGTCCGCCCGCCGCACCCTGCTGCGCGCCTTCACCGACTTCAACGTGGACCATGCCGCGCAGCACATCGTGGACCGGTACGTGCTGGGTCCCGGTGCCCTGTTGCCCCCCGAGGATGAGCTGGTGCGCATCGCCGCCGAGCGCTTGCGCGTGGGCGTGGGCGCGAAGGCCGCCGATGTGCCCCTGCCCGACCCGATCACCGGCGACACCGTGGCCCTGGCCGAACTGATGCGCGGCCAACGGTGGACCGTGCTGTTCTTCTACTCCAGCACCTGCGACCATTGCCACGAGCAGATGCCCGGCCTGGCCGCCATGCACCGCGAACACGCGGGCCGCGGCGTGCGCATCGTGGGCATCGCGCTGGACACCGACAAGGACGAGTTCCTGCGCTGCATCGCGGCCTTCAAGCTGCCGTGGCGCGGCTTTTCCGACCTCAACGGCTGGGGATCGCCCGCGGCCCGCGCCTTCGGCATCAAGGCCACGCCGGCTTTGGTGGTGATCGATGCCGAGGGCGTGATCGCCGCGCGGCCGTACGACCATGTGGAACTGCGCGAGCTGCTGGAGCGCACGCGGTGACCGGTTCACATCGCGAAGCTGCGCACCGTGTGGCCGGCCGGCCATGGCAGCACGGGCGGCGGGCCGGTGAAGACCCCGAAGACCGCCGCGCCCGATCCGCTCATGGACACGTACGCGGCGCCCGCGCGCACCAGTGCCGCGCGGGCGGCGGCCACCGGCGGGCGCGTGGCCAGCACGTGCGGCTCCAGCGTGTTGGGCACCAGGTCCGTCCAGCGATCCAGGGGCGCATCGCGCAGCACCGCCTCCAGACCGAGCACGCGGCCGGTGGGCGTGCAATGCCGGTACACCTCGGCCGTGGGCACGTGCACGGGCGGTACCACCACCAGGAGGTGAAGGCCGGCGAGCGGCGGCGCAACGGGATGCAGCTCCTCACCGCGCCCCCGTGCCAGTTGCGCCGTATCCCGCAGGAAGAAGGCGCAGTCGCTGCCCAGCATGGCCGCCATGGCGTGCGATCCGGGCGCCGGCAGCGGGTCTTCGACCAGCGCATTGAGCAGCCGCAGCACATGGGCCGCATCGCTGGAGCCGCCGCCCAGCCCCGCGCCCAGGGGCACCGCCTTGTGCAGGTGCATGCGCAGGCCGGGCAGGGGCCGGTGCGTGCCGAACAGCTTCACCGCCTTCCAGCAAAGGTCCTCCGTAGGCGCGCCGGGCACCGGCAGCCCGGTGCGGTGGAAGACCAGATCGCCCGGGGCCAGGTCCCCATCGGGCAGGATCTCCAGCGCGTCGTGCCACGGTATGGGCACCATCACGCTCTCCAGCTCGTGGAAGCCGTCGTCGCGCCGGCGCACCACGTTGAGCCCCAGATTGATCTTGGCGTGCGGGAACAGGACCATGGCCGGCGAAGGTAGCGGGCCGGTGCGGCGGCGGACATGTGCCCCTTGGCGTTCAGGCGCTGAGCACATCGGTGGGCCGGTGATCGCCCGCGGCTTCTACCTTCGCTTTCCCAACCAGAGGCATGCAGACATTCCTGGAGTTCGAAAAGCCCATCCAGCACCTGATCGAACAGATCGCGAAGCTGAAGGAAGTGGCCGATGAAGGCAAGGTGGACGTGGGCGCTTCCTTGAAGGACCTCGAGTGCAAATTGGTGGAGACGCGCCGCAGCATCTACGCCGGCCTCACCCCCTGGCAGCGCGTGCAGGTGAGCCGCCACCCCGACCGGCCCTACACCCTGCGTTACATCGACCGGATGTCCGACGGCACCTTCATCGAATTGCACGGCGACCGCCACGTGAAGGACGACAAGGCCATGGTGGGCGGCTTCGGCATGCTCGATGGCCGCACCGTGATGTTCATCGGCCAGCAGAAGGGCATCAACACCAAGATGCGGCAGTTCCGCAACTTCGGCATGCCCAACCCCGAGGGTTACCGCAAGGCGCTCCGGCTGATGAAACTCGCCGAGAAGTTCAACAAGCCGGTGGTGACACTGATCGACACCCCGGGCGCCTTCCCCGGCCTGGAGGCCGAGGAGCGCGGGCAGGGCGAGGCCATCGCGCGCAACCTCCTCGAAATGGTGCAGCTACGCGTGCCGGTGGTCTGCGTGGTGATCGGCGAGGGTGCATCGGGCGGCGCGCTCGGCATCGGCGTGGGCGACAAGGTGCTGATGCTGGAGAACACCTGGTACAGCGTGATCTCGCCCGAGTCCTGTTCATCCATCCTGTGGCGCAGCTGGGACTACAAGGAGCAGGCGGCCGCGGCACTGAAGCTCACCCCTGCGGACATGCTGGCCAACAAGCTGATCGACGGGATCGTGCCCGAACCGCCCGGCGGGGCGCACACCGACCCGGCGGAGGCCGCCCGCCTGCTGAAGCAGGAACTGGTGAAACAGTTGAACCGGCTGGTGAAGTCGGACCCGGACAAGCTCGTGGCCCGGCGCATGGACAAGTTCTGCGCCATGGGCGTGGTGCACACCATGGCCGAGGAGAAGAAGAAGACCACCGCGCGCAAGCCGGCCAAGTAGGCCCGCCTTACCGGTTGAGCAAGGGCAGGATGGTGCCCACCGGACCGGGCACGGACATGGTGCCCAGCAGGGCGCCGGTGTTCGGGTCGATCCGCAGCAGTTGCGCGCCCGTGGCGGCGTACAAGGTGCCGGTGGCGGCCTCGTAGGCCAGCGCATCGGCGGTGGGGCCGTCGAGCAGCACCGCGATCCCGTTGGTGCTGTACGTGAAGCGCACGATGCGTCCGGGCAGGGCCACGGCCCAGGCATCGGTGCCGAGGCGTTGCACCGCGCGTACGGGCCCCTCGTTGAACACGCGCATCTCGTAGACGCCGCCTAGCTCCACGTGGCGTTCCTGCACCACGCCCTGCCCGTCGCGCTCGCCGAACACCAGCACATGGTCGGTGCCGCGCGCGTCCAGATGCACCGCATGCACGTCCAGCGGGAACGCCCCCAATGCCGCGCCGGACGGCATGGCCAGGTGGGCGAGGCGGTCCTGCGGCTGCCCGATGTGGTCCTGTGCGCTCACCAGGTGCCCGCCCACCACGGCGGTGCGGTAGCTGCGGAAGTATTCGCCCAGGTGCGCGGTGAACACCTGCTGGCCGTGGGGGAGGTAGCCGCGGACGAAGCCGTCGTTGGTGCCCACGTAGAAGCGGCCGTCGGCGGGGTCGTGGCGCAGGCCCAGGAAGTACGGGGCGCCGGTGCCGTTCTGGTTGCCGGCCTGCCAGCCGCCCGCTCCCTGCGTGGCGTACGCGGTCATCGGGGCCGTGGTGCCGCCGGCGAAGACCACGTACTGCTGCGCGCTGCTCACCGCACCGCCGTCGATGTCGGCCAACGTGGTGAAGTCGCTGATGTGCCCCGCGCTGTCGATGCGCACGATCGTGGCCGGGGCGGTGCCGGCGGGCGGCACGAGGTACAGGGCGCGCAGCCGCAACGGCTCGGGGAGGACGGTGACATCGCGGAAGGCCGACCGGCTCTCCTGCCCGTCGGAGGCGCGCACCACCAGCGTGAAGGTGCCGCCGGGCGTGGTGGGCGCGACCACCGGCAGGGCCGCGTACACATCGCCGCCGGCGTGCCCCAGGGTGCGCATCTCGGCCGGTGCGACGGGCACGCCGTTGTCATCGGTGAGGGCGAACCACACGCTTTCCACGGCCCGGTCGTCGCTCACGTGCGCATGCACCAGCAGGGTGTCCGGCACGGCCAGGACGTGGCCTTCGGCGGGCAGCAGGATCTCCACCCGGGGCGGCTCGTTGCGCTCCTTGCGGCAGCCGGCCATGGCGATCACCGCCGCGGCCAGGGCGCCGGCCGCGATCGGCCTCCACGGGGAACGATGGCGGAAAAAGTTCTGCACGATCCGATCGTTGATGGACTGGGGACTACTTGTGTGCAAGGTACGGGAGGGGGCCGAAGGGGAGGGGCTAAATTCGCAGCCCCGTCCACCGGCCACGGCCATGCACCCACCGCGTGCAAGCCGCGTTGATGCCGGCACGTGGCCCCATCCCGTCCCGCAGATCCCATGGCCGACCGTCCGTCATTCGCCCCTGAACGCCCGCGCGGCGCCCGCCGAACCGCGCCACCCGCATTGGACACCGCCCTGGACATGGGCCGCCTCCCGCCCCAGGCCCCCGACCTGGAGCAGGCCGTGCTGGGCGCCATGCTCCTGGAGCGCAACGCGGTGGACGTGGCGATCGACATCCTGCAGCCCGAGAGCTTCTACCTGGACCAGCACCAGCGCATCTTCCGCGCCATCCAGGAGCTGTTCGCCAACGACAAGCCGGTGGACATCCTGATGGTGACCGAGCAGCTGAAGATCATGGGCGACCTGGACGTGGTGGGCGGCCCCTTCTACATCAGCCAGCTCAGCAACAAGGTGGCCAGCAGCGCCAACATCGAGTACCACGCGCGCATCATCAACCAGAAGCACATCCTGCGCGAGCTGATCCGGGTGAGCGCCGAGACCGTGCGCGACGCCTACGACGACAGCACCGACGTGTTCGACCTGGTGGACCGCACCGAGAACGGCTTCTACCAGATCACCAGCGGCAACCTCAAGCGCAAGTACGAGCCGATGAGCATGCTCATCAAGCGCTCCATCGAGCAGATCGAACAGGCCAAGAACAAGACCGACGGCGTGAGCGGCGTGCCCACCGGCTTCGTGGAGCTGGACAAGATCACCGCCGGGTGGCAGCGCAGCGACATGATCATCGTGGCCGCCCGCCCCGCCATGGGCAAGACCGCCTTCGTGCTGAGCATGGCCCGCAACATCGCCGTGAACCATGGCCGCGCCGTGGGCGTCTTCAGCCTGGAGATGAGCAGCACCCAGCTGGTCACCCGCCTGATCGCCAGTGAATCGGGCATCAGCTCCGAGAAGCTCCGCAAGGGCAACCTCACCGACCAGGAGTTCGAGATCCTGCACCAGCACATCGCCAACCTGGACAAGGCCAAGATCTACATCGACGACTCCGCCGGCCTCAACATCTATGAGTTCCGCGCCAAGGCCCGCCGCCTGAAGAGCCAGGACAACGTGGACCTGATCGTCATCGACTACCTGCAGCTGATGACCGCCGGGAGCGACAACCGCAGCGGCAACCGCGAGCAGGAGATCAGCCAGATCTCCCGCAGCATCAAGGCCATCGCCAAGGAGCTCGACATCCCCATCATCGCCCTCTCCCAGCTGAGCCGTGCCGTGGGGACCCGCGGCGGCGACAAGCGGCCCATGCTCAGCGACCTGCGTGAATCGGGCGCCATCGAGCAGGACGCCGACATCGTCTGCTTCCTCTACCGGCCCGAGTACTACAAGATCATGGAAGACGACCACGGCAGCACCCTGGGCATCGGCGAGGTGATCGTGGCCAAGCACCGCAACGGGCCCGTGGGCGACGTGCGCCTGCGCTTCATCGGCGACCTGGCCAAGTTCGAGGACCTGGTGACCATGGACATGGGCGGCACGGGCCTTGCCGGTGGGCCGCAGACCATCACCCGGCCCAGCCGGATGAACGATGACAATTTCCCCGATGCGGACCCCGCGCCCTTCTGACCGGCGCCGCGTGGCGGCCATCGCCCTGCTGGCGCTGCTGGCCCTGCCCGCCATGGCCACCAAGTTGCTCATCCCCATGGACGGTTCGCAGCGCGACCACCTCAAGGCCTACGGCATCGCGTACTGGACCATCCGGCAGGACGTGCCCGTGGAATGGCTGCTCAACTACCGCGGCGGCAGCTTCCTGATCGAGCACATCCCCGCCGTGGAGCAGGAATGCACCATCCGCGGCATCACCTACCAGGTGATCGCCGACGGGCAGGCCGCCGCCATCCTGCGCGAGATCGCCGACCCCGAGGTGAACATGGAAGTGGTGAAGCTCGAGAAGGCCCCGCGCATCGCCGTGTACGCCCCCACGTCCTTCCAGCCGTGGGACGATGCCGTGGCCCTGGTGATGGAGTACGCCGAGATCCCCTACGACCGCATCTACGACCCGGAGATCATCGCCGGCGCCCTGCCGCAGTATGATTGGCTGCACCTGCACCACGAGGACTTCACCGGCCAGTACGGCAAGTTCTACCGGTCGTACCGCAACGTGCCCTGGTACCAGGCGCAGGTGCGCGATGCCGAAGCCATGGCCCGCGACCTGGGCTTCGACAAGGTGAGCCGCATGAAGCTCGCCGTGGCCACCAACATCCGCGACTACGTGGCCGGCGGCGGCTACCTCTTCACCATGTGCTCCGGCACCGACTCCTACGACATCGCCCTCTCCGCCGAAGGCGTGGACATCTGCGCCGCCCCCTTCGACGGCGACCCCGTGGACCCTCAGGCCCAGCAGCGCATCGACTACGGAAAGACCCTTGCCTTCAAGGATTTCAAGCTCATCACCGATCCGATGGTCTACGAGTTCTCCGACATTGACGCCACGGACATCCACCAGCGCATCGGGCAGGCGCGCGATTTCTTCACCCTGTTCGACTTCAGCGCCAAATGGGACATCGTGCCCACCATGCTGTGCCAGAGCCACGAGCAGGTGATCCGCGGCTTCATGGGCCAGACCACCGCCTTCCGGAAGGACCTGGTGAAGTCCGGCGTCACCATCATGGGCGAGAACAAGGCCCACGGCACCGTGAAGTACATCCACGGCGAATACGGCCTGGGCCAGTGGACCTTCTATGGCGGCCACGACCCCGAGGACTACCAGCACATGGTGGGCGACCCGCCGACCGACCTGAGCCTGCACCCCAACTCCGCCGGCTACCGGTTGATCCTGAACAACATCCTGTTCCCCGCCGCCCGCAAGAAGAAGCAAAAGACCTAGCGGGCGTGCTCCCGTGCGCCGGGCGCCCATGCCCGTGCATGCGTACCGGTGAGCGGACAAGCGGACATGCCATAGCTTTGGCCTGCATTCACATCACCCATGGACCTCAGCAAGATCATCACCATCACCGGCAGATCGGGCCTGTTCCGCGTGGTGGCCCAGGGCCGCCAGGCCATCATCGTGGAATCGCTCACCGACGGCAAGCGCATGCCCGTACACCAGAGCGTGCGGGTGAGCGCGCTGGACGAGATCAGCATGTTCACCACCGGCGACGACGTGCCCCTGGCCGAGGTGCTCCGCAAGGTGCATGAGTTCGAGAAGGGCGGGCCGTCCATCGATCCCAAGGAAAGCGACGGCGCCCTCTTCGCCAAGCTCGGCGAAGTGCTGCCCGAGCACGACCCCGAGCGGATCTACGCCAGCGACGTGCGCAAGCTCTTCGCCTGGTACGGCCAGCTGCTGCAGGCCGGCGAGTTCGACAAGAAGGAGGAGGCCGAGGAGACCAAGGACGAGGCCCCCGCCAAGGCCGCCAAGGGCGAGGCCCCCACCAAGGCCGCCGCCCCGAAGAAGAAGGCCGCGAAGAAGGCCGCCGCCAAGAAGCCCGCCACCGGCCCGGCCACCAGCAAGGCCAAGGCCACCACGGTGCGCCGCTCGGCCCAGCGCGGGGCGTAGCCGGCTGCTGCCCTTGCTCGTCGCGGCGTACATTGGGTGCCGACCAAGGTTCCCGAAAATGACCGTTACATCCTCTTGGACGCGCGTGGCCCTGGCGGCCGGCATGCTCCTGTTCGTGGGCCTGCTCGTGGCCTGGTCCGAAGGCAACGCCCCCGTGGCCGATGCCCACCACCCCTGGCGGCTGGACGCGCGCGGCGGCGACGGCCCCATCGACCTGCCCATGGGCTACAACGAATACTTCGCCGCCAGCGGTGAGTGCCACGGATGCCACGGGCCGGACACGGTGAACAACCACGCCAACATCGACCCCGACGGCAATGACGTGAACGTATCGGACGATTGGCGCAGCACCATGATGGCCAACAGCGCCCGCGACCCCTTCTGGCGCGCCAAGGTGAGCCACGAAGTGCTGGTGAACCCCGCCCACCAAGTGGCGCTCGAGGACAAATGCACCTCGTGCCACGCGCCCATGGGCCGCTTCAACAAGCAGATGACCGGCGGCGGGCCCTACTCCATGGCCGAGCTGCACATGGACACCATCGCCCTGGACGGCGTGTCGTGCGTGGCCTGCCACATGCAATCGCCCGAGGAGGGCCTGGGCCACCACTTCTCCGGTGAGCTCACCTACGATACCCTGCACCGCCTATGGGGCCCGTACGAGTTCATCATCGGCGCGCCCATGACCGCCTTCATCGGCTATGAGCCGCTGTACGGCCCGCACGTGGCCGAGGCCGCCCTCTGCGCCGGGTGCCACACGCTGCTCACCGCCACGGCCGACATCAACGGCGAGCATACCGGCGACATGTTCGTGGAGCAGGCCACCTACCACGAGTGGCTCAATTCGGCCTACAACAACGTGGCGAACCCCGAGAGCGGCGTCACCTGCCAGGGCTGCCATGTGCCGCGCATCGACGGGCCCATCGTGATCAGCGCCAACTACCTCTTCCTCGAAGGCCAGAGCCCCTTCGGCCTGCACCACTTCGCCGGCGCCAACAGCTTCATGCTGAAACTCATGCGCGACAACAGCGCCGCTCTCGGCCTTACCGCGTCCACCGCGCAGTTCGACAGCACCATCGCCCGCACCGACCGGCTCGTCCAGAACAACGCCCTGCTGCTGGACCTGGACGTGACCGGCCGCGATGCCGACACCGCCTTCATCGATGTGGCCCTCACCAACCTGGGCGGCCACAAGTTCCCCAGCGGCTATCCCGCGCGCCGCGCCTTCGTGGAACTGGTGGTGCGCGATGCCGACGGCCAGGAACGCTTCCGCAGCGGCGGCTGGGACGAGGAGTACGAGGTCATCGGCCATGACCCCGACTGGGAGCCGCACCACGATGTGATCGCGGACCCCGGCCAGGTGCAGATCTACGAGATGGTGATGGGCGACGTGAACGGCGACAAGACCACCATCCTGGAGCGCGCCAAGAACCCGCTGAAGGACAACCGCGTACCGCCGCTGGGCTTCCTGGCATCGCACCCCGCCTACGATACCACGTTGGTGGCGGGCGTGCCGGGCACCGACACGGACTTCAACCGATCCGCCCAGGGCGTGGAGGGCAGCGGCAGCGACGTGGTGCATTACCACGTGCCCATGCAGGGCTACACAGGCCCCATCACCGTGGAGGCCCGCGTGTGGTACCAGAGCGCCCCGCCCCGGTGGATGGAGGAGATGTTCAGCCATTCCACCCCGGAGATCGATGCCTTCCGCACCATGTACGAGGCCGCCGACGGCACCCCCGTGCTGGTACGCGAGGCGATCGTGACCGACCACACCACGGGCATCGACGACCTGCGCGAGCTGGGCCTGCGGATCTTCCCCAACCCCGTGCGCGACGGCCGGCTCACCATCCGCGGCATCACCGGCCGGGTGGAGGCCATCGACGTGTTCGACGTGCGCGGAGCGCGCGTGGGCGCATGGGTGCCGACGCAGGGCGGGCCGGTGTGGACGATCGACCTGCCGCGTACCACCGGCACCTACGTGGTGGTGGTGCAGGCCGGCGGCCGCCGTTTCGTGGAGCGCGTGGTGGCCTACTGATCGGGTCCGCCCATTGGTGCCGTACGCAACTGTGGGATGCTCCCCGTGGACCGGAGCCTCCGGGCTGAAGGTCGGTGCAGGCCAAGGCGAAACGCACCCGCGCACCCGCTCTCTCTCGCACCCTCTCACCCTCCCTCTCACCCTATCTCCCTCTCACCCTGTCTCCCTCTCACTCTGTCTCTCTCTCCCCCGCCCACCATGCACCCCCTGCCCGGACCCCGGCCCACCCTTCCAACGCCATAGCTTGCGGCCATGCCGGAACACACCCTGTTCGGGACACTCGCCGCCGACCTGCTCACCGCGCTGGGGCACGTGCCCACGCCCGGTCAGGAGCGTGCCGCCGTGGCCATCGAGCGGCTGATGGCCACGCAGCGCCCGCATCCCGTGCTGGTGCTCAAAGGCTACGCCGGCACCGGCAAGACCACGTTGGTGGGCGCCCTGGTGCAGGTGCTGGCACGGCAACGCACACCGGTGGTGCTGCTGGCACCCACGGGCCGCGCGGCCAAGGTGCTGGGCAGCTACGCGCGCGCCCCGGCCGGCACCATCCACCGGCGCATCTAC
>JAVFAQ010000072.1:0-11152 GCA_034002325.1 Flavobacteriales bacterium
GACGTGGGCATGTTCCGGTATGCCCGCCGGGCGGCCGCGCTCCCCACCGAGCTGGTGCGGCCGGGCTACTATTACAAGGATGCGAGCGGGAGGGCGGTGCCCCTGCACCTGCGCAAGCAGCACATCTGGGCGGGTGCCGACATGTTGGGCTGGGGCTACAACAACGAGTACACTTTCAGCGCTGCCTACCACTACAAGGGTGAGCGGGCCAATTATGAGCATCTGGCGCGGGCGCTGAAGGAAGAGGCGGGCATCGACACGCTGTGGGTGGGACTCTATTCCGTGGACTTCCGCACCGGCGACGTGCGGTTCGACCCCGATCCCGTCCGGGCCATGGCCTTCAATGACACCGCCCGGATCTTTTACGGGCCGCTGTACATACCCACGCACCAACGCGCCATGGACCGACCGGATGGGTACTGATGACCACATCCTCGGTCGGATGCGACTGCCGGGTTCGGCGGTGCAGTTGGCCGTTCTGCGCATCGCCATCGGGCTACAGATCTTCTATGCCGTACACAGCGAGATCTTCAGCCTTCTCCTGGCCGTGGGCCAGCGCCAGGAGGTGAAGACCGTCTTCCCCACCTGGTTCGAGGACCTCCTCCCGGCCATGGTGCCCGTACTGCTACCGGCGGCCAAGGTGCTGGCCCTGCTCATGGTCGTCGGCCTGCTCACCCGGATCGTGGTCCCCCTGCTCACGGTGGTGTTCATCCTCCTGTACGGGTTCTACTACCTCGGGGTGGACGCCCCCATCCAATGGCTCTACTTCTGGTTCCCGTTGGTGCTTCTTTGCTTCGCTCCGTGCAACCATATGCTTTCGCTGGATGCGCTGCTGTTCCGTGCCCGGGTGGGGCATGAGCGTGCGGCGGGCCTTGTGCAGTACCGCTGGCCCGTGGAACTGATGGTGGGATGGTTCGTGTACGTGTACGCGGCCGCGGGCGTAGCCAAGGTGCTGCCGGTGATCAAGGGCATGGCATGGCTGAACGGCCAGACATCGAAGGAGATCCTCTATCACCGCTACCTCGACAGCCCGTTGCACTACTGGTTGGGCGAGCCCTTGTTCAACTACGCCGGCGCCTCATCCATCTACGTGGTGCTCACCATCGCCGCCGTCGTCCTCGAGCTGGCCACCTTGGTGATGCTGTTCACCAACCGGTATCATTTGCTCATCCTGGCCCTGGTCCTGGGCATGCACCTGTTCCTGTACCTGGTGGGGGTGGCCGGTTTCACACAGACCGCGTTGGTGTTGGGGCTGGCGTTATTGCCGCCGGCCTGGTTCACGCGGGCACGGGCGGTGCTCCGGACCTGACGCCCCGGCTACATTTGCCGCGCTCCTTACCGCCGCGATGGACGGACGAATGCGCATCCTCTATGTCACCAGGCACTTCAACCATAGCGGTCGGGTGATCCTGGAGCGCCTGATCAAGGAAGGGTTCCACATCGCCGCCGTCCTGCTCCATGAAGACGATGATCCGTGGCGACACCCGTGGGCGGGCCTTCGGCGGCGACTGTGGTATCGTCTGAAGTGCGCGTATTACCGCTGCCCGCCCATCCGCAACACCATCAGCGAGGAACGTATCGCACGGCGGCAGGGCCTGCCGATCATCTACGCGGATTCGATCAAGAGCGACCGCTTCTACGCCGACCTGCAGGCTTTGGACCCCGATATCATCGTGCTCGGCGGTGGGTGGCATGAACTGCTGCCCGAACGTGTGTACAACTACCCGCGCCTGGGATGCATCAACACCCATCCGTCCCTATTGCCCATGTTCCGGGGCACCTCCATCACACGGTGGCAGGTGTTGCACGGGGTGGAGGGTTCCGGGTCCACCATCCATTACGTGGACGATCGGTTCGACACCGGAGGCGCCCTTGCACAAAAGCGTATCGGGGTGCGTTCCGATTGGTCCCCCCAGCGGCTCTTCCTGGAGTTGGGCCGGGTGGGGGCGGACATCATGGTGCCGCTGCTCCGGGCCTTCGAGCGCGAGGGGCGGCAAGTACCGTTCAACGTGGACCATGATCCCACCTACTACCGCTACTTCAAGCGTTGGACGTGGTCGGTGGACCGGCTCGCGATCGACTGGGCCAAGCCGTTGCGCGAAGTGCATTATTTCATCCTCGCCTGTACCCAGGAGAGCTACGAGTACCTCGGCCCGCATACCACCATCGGTGGGAAGCGGTTCATCCTGCGCACCAGCCGCCTCCGGGAGGTCACGCCCGCCATGGCCGCTTGCTCCGGTCGGCAGGAAGGTCTCGTGGTGGTGGCCCGCGATCGGCATGGCCTCACCGTGCATCGGCGCGGTGAACCGGTTGCATTGGAACTGGGCATTTCCCAGATCTTCGATGCCGCGTACGCACGTCGCCGGGGCCGTCCGCTGTCCCGTATGGTACCGTTGGACGTGGGCCACACCTTCACCCCCATAATGGAACGACAATGACCAACCCCACCCGCCCCGACCAGGAACGGATCTTCCGGGAACTGTACGAGAAGAACAAGGGCACACCCATGGCGGTCAGCTCGGAATCCCTCGCGCACAAACGACTGCGCTTCGGCAAGGTCACCGACCTGGTCGGTGATGACGATGATTTCACCGTGCATGACGTGGGCATGGGCGTGGCCGATCTGTACGCCTTCATGCAGGAGCGTTTCGCGGGAAGGCGTTTCACATACAGCGGCACCGAGATCTTGGAGGAGTACGTGCAGGCCGCAAGGGAGCGGTTCCCCGATGTGGCCTTCCACCACCGCGACCTGGCCGACGCCCCCGGGACCGAGCGATACGACTACGTCCTCATGAGCGGGGTCTTCCACCAGCGGCGCGAGAGCAGCATCCGCCTCTGGGAGCGTTTCGCGCAGGACATCATCCGCAATTCCTTCGCCATGTGCCGGAAGGGCATCGCGTTCAATTTCATTTCCCCGTTCGTTGATTTCTATCAGACGCAGGTGTACTACGCCAACCTGCCCAAGCTGATCAATTTCATCAACGACGACCTCAGCCGGTTCTTCGAGATCAGGCACAACTACGCCTTGTTCGAGTTCACCGTGTTCGTGTACAAGGAGGACCACATCCGTACCCTGCATCCGGAGCCGGAGTTCGCGAAGTATTTCAAGGCGTGATGGACCTCCTCTTCACCAGTGTCGGTCGCCGGGGCTACTTGCTGCGTTGGTTCCGCGAGGCGCTCGCCGGTCAGGGACGGGTACATGCCGCCAACAGCGATGCCAACGCACCGGCCTTCGCGGATGCGGACCGCACTGTGATCGTGCCGCCTATCCACGATGAAGCGTACATCCCGTTCCTGCTGGACTACTGCCGGGAGCACGCCATCAAGGCGTTGATCCCCTTGTTCGATATCGACATCCCGGTCCTTGCCGCCTCGCGTGATCGCTTCACGGCCATCGGTGTGAACGTGGTGGTGGCCGATCCCGATGTGGCCGCCATCTGCAACGACAAGTGGCGCACCTTCACCTACCTGAAGGAACAGGGCCTGGATGTGCCGGCCAGCCATGTGACCATCGACGCCGCGCGCCAGGCGCTGGACGCGGGGGAGGTCCATTTTCCCGTGATCGTGAAGCCGCGCTGGGGCATGGGTTCCATCGGTGTGTACAGGGCGGAGGACGTGAATGAACTGGAGGTGTTCCACCATAAAGTGCGGCGGGAGGTGGAGCGCACCTACCTGCGCCACGAGTCGGCCGCCACCCCCGACGCCACGGTGCTGGTGCAGGAATGCATCGACGGGCAGGAGCATGGCCTGGACGTGGTGAACGACCTGGAAGGGCGGCATGTGGCCACCTTCGTGAAAAAGAAGCTGGCCATGCGCAGTGGCGAGACGGATGCCGCGATCACCGTGGACGACCCGGACCTGCGTGCCCTCGGTGCCCGGGTGGGGGGCCTGCTGAAGCATCGGGGCAACCTGGACATGGACGTGTTCCGTACCGCCGATGGCCGCTTGGTGGTGCTGGAGATGAACGCCCGCTTCGGCGGCGGATACCCGTTCTCGCACCTGGCCGGCGCTGACCTGCCCCGGGCCATGGTGGCCTGGTTGCAGGGCCGCGAGCCGGGGCCGGATCGCTTCGCGTTGCGGCACGGCGTGGAGGCCGTGAAGGATATCGTACCCTTGTTGCGCGATTGGTGATGGGAGCGCGGGAGCCTTTGGTCAGTATCGTCTGCATCACGTTCAACCACGCGGCTTTCATCCGCCGCGCACTTGACGGCTTCGTGGCCCAACGATCGGACTTCCCGTTCGAGGTGATCGTGCATGACGACGCATCATCCGATGCCACTGCCGCCATTGTCCGCGAATATGCCGAACGGCATCCGGAGATGATCGTACCGGTGTTGCAAACGGAGAACCAATACTCCCAAGGCCGGAAGCCATGGGCCATCTGTTTCCCCATGGCCCGCGGCCAATACATCGCCCTGTGCGAAGGCGACGACCACTGGACCGACCCCCTGAAGCTGCAGAAGCAGGTGGATGCCCTGGAGGCCGACCCGCAGGCCGTGGGCTGCTTCACCGATGCGTGGAACGAGCGCGACGGGGTGCGCACTTCGTACATGGACGGCATCTACGCCGCGCGGCCCCGGCACCGGCTGCTGCGGCAGCGCGACATGGTGCTGGGCCAGAACATCCCGGCATGCACCGTGGTGTTCCGCAGCGATGACTTCCGCCCCGTCCCGGAGATCTTGTCGCGGTCGCCCGTGGGCGATACCGTGCTCTATGCGCACATCACCCGCAAGGGCCACCTGATCTATCTTCAGGAGCATACCGCCGTGCGCACCATGCACGCGGGGGGCGTCCATTCGCTGAAGGCCGCCGCACAGAAGCTGGCCATTTCGCGCGGCGTGTACCCGGTGCTGGACGAGCTGACCAACGGCCGGTACCGCGCGGGCATCGCCCGCATCCTGGCCGACGTGGACATGCGCCTGGAGATCCTGCGGGCGGAGCAGGAGAAGGGCGCGGACGGGCTGCACGCCCTGCTGTACGACGTGGACCGCAACCGACGCAAGGAGGCCGGGTACGTGAAGGAGCGTCGGGACGCTTTGGCCGCTGCCTTGGCGCGGTTGGGCATGGCCGTCACCCCGGACGAGGCCGAGGCGCTGCTCCTGCTTTACAGCATGCGGCTGCGGCCCCCCGATGCGGCCCGCGTGCGTGTCCTGCACCGCACCATCGCCCGGCTGGAAGAGGCCGACCGGCGCTGCGCCTTGGTGAAGCCCGAAGTGCTGCATGAAGGCCTGCGATATCGCTGGGACGCCTGCTTCCATGGCATCGCCGACCAGGACACCCGCGCCGGCCTCACCCACCTGCTCCTCAGCCGCGACCGGCGCCCCGCGCGGTGGCGCTACCTCCTGACCACCGCGTGGCGCCGTCGATCATGAAGGTGAGCATCGTCCTGCCGGTCTACAACAAGGCCCCGTGGCTGCGCGAATGCCTGGACAGCATCCTGGCCCAGACCTTCACGGACTTCGAGCTGATCGCGGTGGACGATGCCAGCACCGACGACAGCCTGGCGATCCTGCGCGCCTGCACCGATCCGCGCCTGCGCGTGGAGGCCCTGCCGCAGAACCTGGGGCCCGCCGGCGCCGTGCAACGCGCCATGGACCTGGCCCAGGGCGAATACATCGTGCGCATGGACGCCGATGACATCATGCTGCCGCGCCGCGTGGAGCTGCAAACGGCCTACATGGACGCGCACCCCGCAGTGGGCGCCAGCGGCGGCGCGGTGCAGTTGTTCGGCGAGGAGGAGCGCTTGTGGCAGTTTCCTGCGGACGATGCGTCGTGCCGAGCCCTGCTCCTGTTCAATGTGCCGGTCTCCCAAGGCGGCAGCATCCTGCGCACCCGCACCTTGCGCGCGCATGGCATCCGTTTCCACGATGAATGGCCGCGCACCGGCGAGGACTGGCTCTTCTGGGCGTCGGTGGCCGCCCATGCCGAGCTGGGCAACATCGCCGAACCCGTGATCATGTACCGCCGTGGCGACCACAACAGCACCAGCGGCATGAGCGTGCGCGACAAGTTCGACGCGATGGTGCCCCGGTTGCTGGCGATCCTGGAGGTGGGCGGCGGGCCCACCGCGGCCGACGATCATCTGCTGTTGTTGGGCGACCGGCCCGCGCTGCCGAAGGCCGTGCACGTGGACCGGACCCTGCGGTGGGCGGCCCACCTGCGCCGGTGGAACCGCGAGCGCGGCTATTGCGACCCGGCCCTGTTCAACGCGCGGGTGGAGGAGCGTGTGCAACGGCTCTTCCATCCGCTGGCCGACAGCAGTTGGACCGCGGCACTGGCCCATCTGGTGCGCGTGCCCGGGGGGCGGGTGCGCCGGCTGGCCTACCTGCTCCGCTCCCGGCTGGGCCGGGCCCTGCGCTGAGCGGGCATGTGCCGGCGGGCATCGGGATATCTTGCCGCCGATTTCCGCCAGATGACCGAACCGTCCGTGCTGAGGATCGCCGTGTCCTATCCGGCGAAGCCGCACAACGCAGAGACCTTCATCCGCCAGCACTTGGAAGGACTGCGCGATGTACACCTGCGCCTGTCCGACGGGGAATTGCCGGCCCGCTCGGGCGATGGCACCCCGCTGGTGGCCTTGGGCGGCCATGACCGTATCGTGGACCGCATCCGGGCCATTCCGTACGGTGGGCGGTTGAACGAACTGCTGCGGGTGCGGTTGGTGCGTGAGCTCCAGCGCATGCGCGTGCAAGTGTTGCTCGCCGAATATGGTACCACCGGACAGCGGTTGGTGCCGGTATGCGCGGCGGCCAACGTGCCCATGGTGGTGCACTTCCATGGCCACGACGCCTACCGCCCCGCCTATATCAAGGCCAACAACGGCTACCGCGAGATGTTCGCCGCCGCACGCCGCATCGTGGTGGTGAGCGAACACATGCGCCGCCAATTGCTGGCCCTGGGCGCGCCCCCCGAAAAGCTCGTGACCCTGGTCTATGGCGTGGACACCGCCCTGTTCGCCGCGGCGGACCCCGCGCACGCGCCCGCCGAGTTCATCGCCGTGGGCCGGTTCACCGGAAAGAAGGCACCGCTCACCACCTTGGAGGCTTTCCGCCAGGTATGGGCCGAGCGCCCCCATGCCCGCTTGGTGATGTACGGCGATGGTGCGCTGCTGGACGATTGCCGCCGCTTCGTGCGGCAACACGCGCTCCAGGGGGCGGTGCGCTTCGCAGGGCGCGCGGGGACCCCGGCCATTGCCCGGGCCATGCGCAGCGCGCGCGCCTTCGTGCAGCACAGCGTGGTGGCCGAGGACAATGACCACGAGGGCACCCCGGTGGCCATCATCGAGGCCATGGCCAGCGGGCTGCCGGTGGTGTCCACCCGCCATGCCGGCATACCCGACGTGGTGGCCCATGGCGAGCGCGGCCTCTTGGTGGACGAACACGACGTGACCGGCATGGCCGCCCACATGTTGCGCATGGTGGACGAGCCGGACCTGGCCGCCGCCATGGGGCGCCGGGGGCGCGCGTATGTCACCGCCCACCTCGACAAGTCCATGAGCCTGGCCCGGCTGCAGGCCACTTTGGAAGAAGCGGCCCATTGACCCCATGCGCATCGCCTTCCTCACCCACTACGCCACGCCCTACGGCGCCAACCGCAGCCTGCTGGACCTGGTGCTGGCCCTGCGCGCGGGGCACGGCGTGCGGCCCCACGTGCTGCTGGCGGCGTCCGGGCCGTTCACCGACGTGCTGGAGCGCCACGCGGTGCCCTTCGCCGTGGTGCCCTGGAAGCCCTGGGTGGGCCAGCGCGTGTACATGGGCGGCGCCCACCACCGCCTCTCGCAATGGCTGGGCTATCGCCGGCGCGGCCACGAGCGCGAGCGCCACAACGTCACCGCGCTGCCGCTGCTGGTGGACGCGTGCCGGCAATGGGCCATCGACCTGCTGCACGTGAACAGCGCGGTGATCGGCATCGGGCCCGCGTTGTCCGCCGCCGTGGAAAGGCCGTGGGTGTGGCACTTGCGCGAACTCATCGGCCCGCACTTCGGCTTCGTGCCCGATGGCGGCACGGCGGCCTTCGCCCGCCGCCTCAACGCCGCCCACGCGGTGATCGCCGTGTCCGACGCCGTGCGCCGCGGCGTGCCCGCGCGCATGGCCGGGCGCACGCCCGTGCAAGTGGTCCACAACGCCGTGCATGCCGCTGCGGGATCGGCCGCCCTGGCCGCCGAGGCGCATGCCCGCTGGGACCGTCCGCAACCCTTCCGTCTGTTGATGGTGGGCGTGTTCCATCCCGCCAAGGGCCAACTGGAGGCCGTGGAGGCCGTCGCCCGCCTGCGCGCCGAGGGCCTGCCCGTGACCCTCACCCTGGTGGGCGGGGGCGATGATGCCGCCGTGCGCGAACGCATCGCCGCGCTGGGGATCACCCCCTACGTGGAGCTCACCGGCCACGTGGACGATCCGCGGCCGTTCTACCGGGACGCCCACGCCCTGCTGATGTGCTCGCGCCACGAGGCCTTCGGAAGGGTCACTGTGGAGGCGCTCACCGCCGGCCTGCCCGTGATCGGCCATCGTTCCGGCGGCACCCCCGAACTGGTGGCCGATGGCCGCAACGGCCTGCTGTACGATGATGCCGCCATGCTCATCGACCACGTCCGGCGGCTCGCCACCGACCCCGCCGAGGCCCGGCGCATGGGGGAGGAGGCCCTGCGCTCGCCCGCCGTGGCCCGCACCACCGCCCACATGGCCGCCGAGGTGGCCGCGATATATTCCGCCGTGCTGGCGCGCCACGCCCCGTGAACCATGCCCGTGCGCATCTCCATCATCACCCCCAGCTACCAGCAGGCCCCCTTCCTGGAGGAATGCATCCGGTCGGTGCAGGGGCAGGAAGGGGCGGAGGTGGAGCACATCGTGGTGGACGGCGGCAGCACCGACGGCTCCAAGGCGGTGATCGAACGCCATGCGCACGGCATCGCCTGGTGGTGCAGCGAGCCCGACGGCGGCCAGAGCGATGCCCTCAACAAGGGGCTGGCGCGGGCCACGGGCGATGTCTTCGGATGGATCAACAGCGACGACCTGCTGCTGCCCGGCGCGTTGGGGCGCGTGGCCGATGCCTTCGCCGCGCGCCCCGACCTGGTGGTGTACGGCGGGCAGCGCATCATCCGCGGCGACGGCCCCGACCGCATCCATCCGCTGGACGACCCCGCCGACCCCGAACGCCTGTACGTGGCGCCGGTGATCAACCAGCAGAGCACCTTCTACCGCATGGACGCCGTGCGGGCCGTGGGCGGCGTGGACCCCGCGCTGGACCACGTGATGGACCACGACCTGTGGCTGCGCGTGCTGCTGCGCTTCGGCACGGGCCAGGTACGGCTGGAACCCGGGCCCCTGGCGGTGTTCCGCGTGCATGCCAGCATGAAGTCGCTCACCGCCAAGTCGGCCTTCCGCAACGAGATGGCCGGCGTGCTCCACGGCCTGTGCGTGCAAAGCGGCCTGCACGCCCTGGCCGATGTGTTCATGCACGGCCACCAATGGCCCCCCGGGCTGCGGCCCATCGAAGTGCGGCCGCGCGACCACGACCGTGTGCGCCGCATGGCCCTGTACTTCCTGCTGAAGTGGAACCGCCACATCTTCGATCGCGGCCAGTTCGCCATGATGCGCCACTTCCGCGACACCGTGCCCATCGACCCCGCCGAGCTCGATGCCGAGCAACGCGGATGGCTCGCCGACATCGACCATCAGCTCGCCGTGCCCAACTGGTGGGCCTTCCGCATGCGCCGCAAATGGCGCCACCACCGCCGATGAAGGTCTCCGTGGTGATACCCGTCCACAACAAGGCGCCCTTCCTGCGGGCCTGCCTGGACAGCGTGTTCGCGCAGACCTTCGGCGACTTCGAGGCGATCGCCGTGGACGATGCCAGCACCGACGACAGCCTCGCGATCCTGCGCGCATGCACCGACCCGCGCCTGCGCGTGGAGGCCCTGCCGCGGAACCTGGGGCCGGCCGGCGCCGCGCAGCACGCCATGGACCGCGCCACGGGCACCTACATCATGCGGGTGGACGCCGATGATTTGCTGATGCCCGAGCGCTTCGCGCAACAGGTGCAATGGCTCGATGCCCATCCCGAGGTGGGCGTGCTGGGCACCGGCGCCCGCATCCTGGGCGACCGGGTGCCGTCCCGCCGCCGCCCCGCGGACGATGCCGACCTGCGCGCCCAGCTCCTGTTCGGCGTGGCCGTGTTCCAGCCCACCAGCGCCTACCGCACCGCCGTGCTGCGCGCGCACCGATTGCGCTACGACCCGCACTGGCCGCGTTTCGGCGAGGACTGGCTCTTCCAGCTGCGCCTGGCCCGCCACACGCGCTTCGCCAACCTGCCCGGGGAGCTGATCACCTACCGCCACGGGCCGCAGGGCATTTCGCACGGGCTGGACCGCCGCGCCGCCCTGGCCCCGCTGATCGATCACCTGGCGCGCGAACTGGACCTGCCCCGCCACGGGCCGGACGACCCCGCCCTGCACGCCATGGCCATCGGGGTGATGCCCGCGACGCTCGATGCCGCCACCGTGGATGCCTTCCGCGACCATCTGGACCGGCTGGCGGCATGGAACGCGCGCACCGGCTGGGCACCTGCGGCCGCCATGGCCCGGCGCCTGGACCACGCCTGGCAGGCCCTCTTCCCCCACCTGCCCGCCCGGGGCATGGACGTGGTGCGCGCCTTCCGCCGGCGCGGCGGCCGCATGGGCGCGCGCCGCTGGTACTACCTGGTGCGCACCTGGGCCGCGCGCACCCCCAACACCCCCCGTCCAGGAAGGAACTCTGGCTGCTCACCCGGCAATACCCCGAGGGGCGGGGCGAGGCCTTCATCACCACCGCGCTCACCGTGTGGGCCCGGCATTTCGACCGCGTGCTGGTGGTGCCCATGTTCAACGGCCCCGGCCTCACCGACCTGCCCGCGGGCGTGGAGCTGCGCCGCCTGTGGGGCGACCCCTTCCGCTCGCTGCCGGCCGCCACCACCGTGGTGCGCGCCCCGCACGTGCTGCGCAACGTGGCCCGCCGGCGCGGCGGTCATTCGCTGGCCCACGCCCTGAGCAACGTGCGCCAGATGTTGTACAAGCGCGACCGCTTCATGGCCCAGCTCATGCCGCACTACGACCCGCAGCGGGTGTGCGTGCTCAGCGCCTGGATGGAGGATTGGGCCACCGTGCTGGGCCTGGTGAAGG
>JAVFAQ010000073.1:0-2345 GCA_034002325.1 Flavobacteriales bacterium
GTGCGGGGTCAATTCCTTGCGCAGCGCTTCGAGGGCGGGCTGGGCGTGCTCATAGTAGCGCTCCTTGCGGGCCTTTTCCACCAAAGCCTCCAACGCGTCCATGCTCTCGGTGTCGTACTTGAACTCCCGCCCGTTGATGACCCGGATGACGTCCTGGTGGATCTCGTCGGTCACGCGGAAGTTGCGCGCCGGGCCGATCTCCGGATGCTTCAGGCGGAAGTGCGTGGCGTAGTCGAAGAAGAGGTCCTCGCTGTATAGGCCGATGACCACCTTGGCCGGCTCGTGCTCCTCCACGGTCAGATCGGGCAGGATGCCGCGGCCATCGTACACCGGGCGACCGTTGCGGGTGCGGAAGATGGCGTTGGTGTCCACCTTCACTTCCACCACGCGGCCGGCGCTGTCACGTGCGGCGTAATCGAGCTTCTGGATGCAGCGACCGCTGGGGATGTAATACTTGGCCACGGTCACCTTCAGCTTGCTGTTGTAATACAGGTCGCGCGTCTGCTGCACCAGCCCTTTGCCGAAGGTGCGCTGGCCGATCACCACCGCGCGGTCCAGGTCCTGCAGGGCGCCGCATACGATCTCGCTGGCGCTGGCGCTCTGGCCGTCCACCAGCACCACCAAGGGGATGGATGCGTCCAACGGCTCGCTCAACGTCTTGTAGGTCTTGTCCCATTCGGAGATGCGGCCGCGGGTCTCCACCACCAGCTCGTTCTTGGGTACAAAGAGGTTCACGATGCTCACGGCCTCGCGCAGCAGCCCACCGCCATTGCCCCGCAGGTCGAGGATCAACTTCGTGGCGCCATCGGCCTTGAGCTGCTTCACCGCCTCGCGCACATCGCGGCTGGCGGTCTGCGTGAAGCTGTTGAGCTTGATATACCCCACGCCGTTGGTGGGGTCGATCATGCCCTTGTAGGGCACGTCGGGGATCTTGATCTCCTCACGTACCAGCACGTGTTCCACAGGGCTCTGATCGGCGCGGCGCACCTTCACGCGCACACTGGTGCCGGCCTGGCCCTTGAGCATCTTGCTCACATCCTCGGTGTTGAGGCCCTGCACGGGGCGGCCGTCCACCTCCAGGATCTCATCACCGGCCCAGATGCCGGCCTTCATGGCGGGGAAGCCCTCGTACGGTTCGCTCACGTACATGCGGTCCTCCCGGCGTTTGATCAGTGCGCCGATGCCGCCGTACTGGCCTGTGGTCATGAACCGGTAGTCCTCGATGTCGCTCTCCGGGATATACTGCGTGTACGGGTCCAGCGAGGCCAGCATGGCATCGATCCCGGTTTTCATCAGCTTTCCGGGCCGCGTGTCGTCCACGTAATAGATGTTGAGCTCCTTGAAGAGCTCATTGAAGATCTCCAGGTTCTTGCCGATCTCGAAGTAGTTGTCGGCGGCGGAGATGCCGAAGAGGCCGGTGCCCACGATGGCACCGCCCACGATCCAATGGCGCCAGGCCACGGTGCGGCGAACGAGCTTATCCATGTCGATCGGGTGCTTCCGGGACAGGGTCATGTCCATGACCGCCCCAAGGGTGGCAAGATAGGATGCGTTTGAGGGTGAGCCACCCACCGCGCAGGGCGCCGTGGCGTTGCAGCGCCTCCACCCCGTACTGGGAGCAGGTGGGGGTGTACCGGCAGGAACCCGGCAACAGGGGCGAGAGGAAGATCTGGTAGCCTTTCACCAGCCAGATCAGCGGGTATGCCAGCCACCTATCCATGCTCGTTCAACCAACGCTCCATGGCCCGGGATATTTTCAGGGCGGCGGCCGTGAGGGTCAGGCGGGCATCACCGCGGTACACGATGAGCACGGCGCATTGGCGCTCCTTCTCCCGCAGCCGGCCATACCACTGTTCCTTGTTGAGGCGCCAGGCCTCGCGCATCAGGCGTTTCACGCGGTTGCGGTCCACGGCATGGCGCAGTACGCGGCGGGGCACGGCGAAGGCCACCTGGGCGGGGTACGGGGTGGGCAGCTCCATGTACATCGCCGTGAGGCGGAAGGGGGCCACGTTCACTGAGCGCCCGCCGGCCATGAGGGCGCGGATGCGGGTGGTGCCCCGAAGGACTTCCTGTTTGCGAAAGGTATGCCTGGGCATGGGCCGCTGAGCCGGGGCGCCATGCACCGTTGGGCGGGTGACGAACGGCGCCTTATTTCTTCTTCGCCTGCCGCTTGATGAAAAGCTCGATCGCCCCGGTCATCGAGGGGGCTTCGGGCAGCGGGGCCTGCAGGTCGAGGCGGTAGCCGTTCTCCTCCACCGCTTTCGCCGTGGTGGGGCCGAATGCCGCGATGGCCACTTCGCCCTGTTTGAACTTCGGGAAGTTCTTCTTCAGGCTTTCGAGGCCGC
>JAVFAQ010000073.1:2355-10876 GCA_034002325.1 Flavobacteriales bacterium
CCGGGCTGAAGAACACCAGCATGTCGAACTTCGACAGGTCCTTGATGTCGCTCATGTCGCAGGCCACCGTGCGGAAGAACACGGCCACCGTGTGCTTCACCCCTGCGCGGGTCAGTTTGTCCGACACGTCGTTCGTCTGGATGTCCGAGCTCGGCACCAGGTACACCTCGTCCTTGTGCTTCTTGATCACGTCCAGCAGATCATCGAAGGTCTGCTTGCCGATGAACACCTTGCGCTTGCGGTAGACGATGTACTTCTGCACGTAGAAGGCCACGCTTTCCGAGGTGCAGAAGTACTTCATGGTCTCGGGCACGCTGATGCGCAGCTCCTTGCACATGCGGAAGAAGTGGTCCACGGCATTGCGGCTGCTGAGGATCACCGCGGAGTGGTCCAGGATGTTGACGCGGGTCTGGCGGAAGGTCTGGCCGTCCACCCCTTCCACTTGGATGAAGGGGCGGAAAACGAGGTCCAGCCCGTACTTTGACGCGAGTTCGAAATAGGGCGAACGCTCGTCGGTGGGCTCCGGCTGGGATACAAGGATACGTTTGATCTTCAAGGGCCGAGCGGGCTTAGGGGTGTGGACGTGCCGAATGCGGCTCCAACAGGCCGGTCCACAGGAAGGCCAGTGGCACCGCTTCGGCGGCGCAAAGGTATAGAATAATGCAGGGAAGGGGCACGCGCTCGCCCACGCCGATGGCCATGCCGCGCAGCCATCGGTAGGCCAGCAGGGCGAGCACGGCCACGGTGCCCACGAGCACCAGGGCGGGCCGCCACTCGGCGCGGTAGGCGCCCAGCAGGGTGATGGGCAGCAGCACGATGGCGGTGAGGATGAACAGCAGCAGGCCGGTGGCCAGGTGCTCGTGCAGGCCGCCATCGCCCTGGAAGAGCCAGCCGGTGAATTGCACCCCGATGATGTGGGCCGCCAAGGCCAGCACGATGGTGCCGGCGAGCATACCGTAGGCGGCCAGGCCGTGTTCCCCGCCGGCGGCCTGCCAAAGGAACAGGGCCACCACCGCCACGGCCACCAGCAGCAGGCCGATGAAGGTGCGGTCGCGCAGCACGGCCTCCTCGCGCAGCACCTGCTTGCCCAATCGCATACGGAAGGCCGCCTGGGCCAGCAGCCGCCACTTGCGCGGGGAGCTGATGTTGGTCCAGGCCAGGGCCGCCAGGATCGCCACGAACAGCAGCGTCACCCACTCGGCCTTGTACGGGTCCACGGTGCGCAGGGCGTCCAGGGGCATGCGGCAAAAGTAGCCGCGCGGCGCCCTTGCCTAATTTCGCGCCGGGCGCCAACGCATCGCCCCGCACACGCCACCATGTCCACCGCCACCACCGCCGGCAAGGCCGCCACCGACCTGTTCCAAAGCCACGACCACTACCTGGTGGACGAACTGCTCACCGAGGAGCAGAAACTGATCCGGGGCACCGCCCGCGCCCACGTGAGCAGGCACCTCAAGCCCATCATCGAGGAGCGCTTCGAGCAGGCCGCGTTCAGCAAGGACATCATCCCGGGCCTGGCGGAGATCGCGGCCTTCGGCCCGTTCGTGCCCGAGGAGTACGGCGGCCCCGGGCTGGACCAGATCAGCTACGGCCTGATCATGCAGGAGATCGAGCGCTGCGACAGCGGGTTGCGCAGCCTGTGCAGCGTGCAGGGCTCGCTGGCCATGTACCCCATCTGGAAGTACGGCACCGAGGAGCAGAAGCGGAAGTGGCTGCCGGACATGGTGCAGGGGAAGAAGATCGGCTGCTTCGGCCTCACCGAGCCGGACCACGGCAGCAACCCCGGCGGCATGGTCACCACCTTCAAGGACATGGGCGACCACTACCTGCTGAACGGCGCCAAGATGTGGATCAGCAACGCGCCATTCGCCGACCTGGCCATCGTGTGGGCCAAGGCCGAGAACACCGAGGGCCGCATCCACGGCCTCATCGTGGAGCGCGGCATGGAGGGCTTCACCACGCCCACCACGCACGGCAAGCTCAGCCTGCGCGCCAGCCCCACCGGCGAACTGGTGTTCGACAACGTGAAGGTGCCCAAGGCCAACCTGCTGCCCAACAAGAGCGGCCTCGGCGCGCCGCTGGGCTGCCTGGACAGCGCCCGCTACGGCATCGCGTGGGGCACCCTGGGCGTGGCCATGGAATGCTACGACACGGCGCTGCGGTACAGCAAGGAGCGCATCCAGTTCGGCAGGCCCATCGGCGGCTTCCAACTGACGCAGAAGAAGCTGGCCGAGATGATCACCGAGATCACCAAGGCACAACTGCTCACCTGGCGCCTCGGCGTGCTGCGCAACGAGGGCCGCGCCACCACCGCGCAGATCAGCATGGCCAAGCGCAACAACGTGCATCTCGCGCTCACCGTGGCGCGCGAGGCCCGGCAGGTCCTCGGCGGCATGGGCATCACCAACGAGTACCCCATCATGCGCCACATGATGAACCTCGAAAGCGTGGTGACCTACGAAGGCACGCACGACATCCACTTGCTGATCACGGGGGCGGAGGTGACGGGGATCGCGGCGTTCAAGTAGGCGCCCTCTGAGCGATCACTTCCGGCCACGCAATTTCGTCTTCGGGTCCCGCCTCATGTGGAACACGCGGAGCACGACCACCTCGTGCCCTTCCACCCGGTAGACCACGAAGTAGGGAAATGCCCTCAGCGGGAACTGGTGGTAGCCACGTTCGATCCTGGGCGCAGCTTGCGGGCTGCGGAGGATGAACGCGAAGCAGTCATCGATCGCGGCAAGGAACCGCGGGATGCGCTCCGCCTGATGATGGGCCGCATACCAAAGCACGGAGGACGCGATGTCCTCCTCGGCTTCCTCGCGGACCGTCAATGACCATGGCCCCGCCATCGGAACAGCTATGCCCGGCGCTTCGTGCGTGCCGCCTGCTCCACCCGCTTCCTTACTTCGGGCCACTCGGCCGACCGGCCATCACCCGACCGGTGCCGCTCCATGATGGCGTCCAACTCGTCAAGCTCCGCCTTGCTCAGCTGGAACGTCCCTCCGCTCACCAAGGCGTCCAAGGAGTCCAGGAGCGCTTCGTCCCGGGTCTCCAAGATCCGTTGGACCAAAGCCACTTTGCGTTCCGCGAGCTTTCCCATGTCCGTGCTGTTGATTCAAAGGTAATCCCGAGGCAGGAGCATTTCCAATGCACGGCATCCCGGGTCCTCACATGATGAACCTCGAGAGCGTGGTGACCTACGAAGGCACGCACGACATCCACTTGCTGATCACGGGGGCGGAGGTGACGGGGATCGCGGCGTTCAAGTAGGTGCCGTGGCCGGCCGGTCGCGCCCCCTACCTTGGGCCCGATGAACGGCCCGGTGCTCGGCGACAAAGGCGCCCGCCTGCTGCTGGTGCTGGGCGGCTTCTTCGTGGCCAACGCCTTGATCGCCGAGATGATCGGCGTGAAGCTCTTCCAGCTGGAGGCCCTGCTGGGCCTGGACAAGGCCGCCTTCACCCTGCTGGGCCAGCCGGGGCTGAGCTTCGTGCTCAGCGTGGGGGTGCTGCCGTGGCCCATCGTGTTCATCATGACCGATGTGATCAACGACTACTACGGAGTGCGCGGGGTGCGTTTCCTCACGTTGCTGGCCACGGTGCTCATCGCCTTCATGTTCGGGGTGCTGTACCTGGCCATCGGCATGCCGCCGGACCGCGGGTGGTGGCTGGGCAGCAGCGCGGATGCGGGCGTACCGGACATGCAGGCCGCCTTCGCCGCCGTCTTCGGCCAGGGCATGAACATCATCGTGGGCTCGCTCACCGCGTTCGTCATCGGGCAGCTGGTGGACGCGCTGGTGTTCCGCCGGCTCAAGCGGCTCACGGGCGGGAAGCGCATCTGGCTGCGCGCCACGGGGAGCACCGTGGTGAGCCAGTTCATCGACAGCATCGTGGTGACCTACGTGGCGTTCTGGCTGCTGCGCGACATGAGCTTCGCCATGGCCACCGCGCTGGCCCTCACGGCATACGCCTACAAGTTCACGGTGGCCATCGCCAGCACCCCGCTGGTGTACCTGGCGCACTGGGGCATCACGCGCTACCTGGGGCCCGAGCGGGCGGCGGCCATGCGGCGGGCGGCGCTGGCCGGGTGACGCACACGTGCGCCGCGGCATGTTGATCGATCGTGGAAAGAACGCGCTTGCATCTTTCGCCCAAAGCCCCTTCCCCCGTGGGCCGGGCGATGCGCGGCCATGTTGAAAACCGGCGAAAAGTCGACCGCCCCGCACCTTGGTCCGGCCGCCTTCCGTTGCCACTTTTGTGACCCGACGACGACGTTGTCCGGCCGCGGACCGGAGCCGTCAGGACCACCGACATCGCGCATGTTCCCGAACGCGGGGAGGTCTCCCTGCACGGTACCGTTTTCGCCCACCATCAACCCGACGCCCGAGATGAGCCACGAAGCCGACGACCCCCAACTGAGCATGGCCCCCCATGCCAAGACCACCGACAGCGCGAACGAGCCCCTGCTGCGCGAGAACAAGGGCCGCTTCGTGATCTTCCCGATCCAGCACCACGACATCTGGGAGTTCTACAAGAAGCACGAGGCCGCCTTCTGGACCGCCGAGGAGATCGACCTGCACGCCGACCTGAGCGACTGGAACGACAAGCTCAACGACGACGAGCGCTACTTCATCAAGCACGTGCTCGCCTTCTTCGCCGCCAGCGACGGCATCGTGAACGAGAACCTCGCGGAGAACTTCCTGCACGAGGTGCAATACCCCGAGGCGCGCTTCTTCTACGGCTTCCAGATCGCCATGGAGAACATCCACAGCGAGACGTACAGCCTGCTGATCGACACCTACATCAAGGACCCGGTGGAGAAGGACAAGCTGCTGCACGCCATCGATACCGTGGACTGCGTGAAGAAGAAGGCCGAGTGGGCCCTGCGCTGGATCGACCAGGGCGGCTTCGCCGAGCGCCTGGTGGCCTTCGCCGCGGTGGAGGGCATCTTCTTCAGCGGCAGCTTCTGCAGCATCTTCTGGCTGAAGAAGCGCGGCCTGATGCCCGGCCTCACCTTCAGCAACGAGCTCATCAGCCGCGACGAGGGCCTGCACTGCGACTTCGCCTGCATGCTCTACACCAGGCACCTGATCAACCGCCTGCCGAAGAAGACCGTGGAGAAGATCATCACCGATGCCGTGGAGATCGAGAAGGAGTTCGTGACCGACGCGCTGCCCGTGAACCTGATCGGCATGAACGCCAAACTGATGCAGCAGTACATCGAGTTCGTGGCCGACCGCCTGCTGGTGGAGCTGGGCAACGAGAAGGTGTACCACGCCACCAACCCCTTCGACTTCATGGAGATGATCAGCCTGCAAGGCAAGACCAACTTCTTCGAGAAGCGCGTGGGCGAGTACCAGAAGGCCGGTGTGATGAACAAGGACAAGGAGGGCAGCAAGTTCTCGCTGGACGCGGACTTCTAGGATGTCCTATGCGGGACTGTCTTATGTCCCATGCTGCGCCCGGGCCGCATAAGACAGTCTTGCATAAGACATGGGAGATAGGACAGCCTCTGCCCCCCCGATCCACAACACCCGGTTGAAGAACTTCCACACCGGAGCTCCAGTGAAGAGGAAGGAAAGTCCACCTTGGGGACGAGCAACTTGACAGGATACCCATCATCCGGCGGGAGCCGGACAAAAATCCAGGAGAAACATGTACGTCATCAAGCGCGATGGCCGCCGGGAGGCGGTGAAGTTCGACAAGATCACCGCCCGGGTGAAGAAACTGTGCTACGGGCTGGACCCCATGGTGGACGCCACCGTGGTGACCATGAAAGTGATCGACGGCATCTACGACGGGGTGACCACCACCGAACTGGACAACCTCACCGCCGAAGTGGCCGCCACCATGACGGTGAAGCACCCGGACTTCGCGCAGCTCGCCAGCCGCATCGCGGTGAGCAACCTGCACAAGAACACCAAGAAGTCCTTCAGCGAGACCATGAAGGACCTGCACGAGTACGTGGACCCGAAGACCGGCGAGCCCGCGGCCCTGATCGCCGATGACGTACACAAGATCATCCAGGAGAACGCCGAGGCCCTGGACAGCGCGATCATCTACGACCGCGACTTCAACTACGACTTCTTCGGCTTCAAGACCCTGGAGCGCAGCTACCTGTTGCGCATGCACGGCCGGGTGACCGAGCGCCCGCAGCACATGCTCATGCGCGTGGCCGTGGGCATCCACAAGGACGACATCGAGCGCGCCATCGCCACCTACAACAGCCTGAGCGAGGGCTGGTACACCCACGCCACGCCCACGCTGTTCAACGCCGGCACGCCCAAGCCGCAGATGAGCAGCTGCTTCCTGCTGCAACTGAAGGACGACAGCATCAGCGGCATCTACGACACCCTGAAACAGTGCGCCCGGATCAGCCAGAGCGCCGGCGGCATCGGCCTGAGCGTGCATGACCTGCGCGCCAAGGGCAGCTACATCAAGGGCACCAACGGCACCAGCAACGGCATCGTGCCCATGCTGCGCGTGTTCAACGACACCGCCCGCTACGTGGACCAGGGCGGCGGCAAGCGCAAGGGCAGTTTCGCCATCTACCTCGAGCCCTGGCATGCCGACGTGATGGACTTCCTGGAGCTGAAGAGGAACCACGGCAAGGAGGAGATGCGCGCCCGCGACCTCTTCTACGCCCTGTGGATCCCCGACCTCTTCATGAAGCGCGTGGAGCAGAACGGCGAGTGGACGCTGATGTGCCCCAACGAATGCCCCGGCCTCTCCGACACCTGGGGGCAGGCCTTCGATGAGCTCTACGAGAAGTACGAGCGCGAGGGCAAGGGCCGCCAGACGGTGAAGGCGCAGGACCTCTGGTTCAAGATACTCGAGAGCCAGATCGAGACCGGCACGCCCTACATCCTCTACAAGGACGCCGCCAACGGCAAGAGCAACCAGCAGAACCTGGGCACGATCAAGAGCAGCAACCTCTGCACGGAGATCATCGAGTACACCAGCCCCGACGAGGTGGCCGTGTGCAACCTGGGCTCCATCGCCCTGCCCAAGTTCGTGCACAAGGGCCGCTTCGACCACCAGCGCCTGTTCGAGGTGACCTACGAGCTCACCCGCAACCTGGACCGGGTGATCGACCGGAACTACTACCCGGTGCCCGAGGCGCGCCGCAGCAACATGCGCCACCGCCCCATCGGCATCGGCGTGCAGGGCCTGGCGGACGCGTTCATCCTCATGCGCCACCCCTTCGACAGCGTGGAGGCGCGCGTGCTGAACCGCGAGATCTTCGAGACCATCCACTACGCCGCCCTCACCGCCAGCAAGGACCTGGCGAAGGAGGAAGGCCCCTACGAGACCTACGCCGGCAGCCCGGTGAGCCAGGGCATCCTGCAGCCCGACATGTGGAACGTGACCCCGAGCGACCGCTGGGAATGGGACGTGCTGCGCGACGAGATCAGGCAGCACGGCGTGCGCAACAGCCTGCTCATGGCGCCCATGCCCACGGCCAGCACCGCGCAGATCCTGGGCAACAACGAGTGCTTCGAGCCCTACACCAGCAACATCTACACCCGCCGCGTGCTCAGCGGCGAGTTCGTGGTGGTGAACAAGTACCTGCTGCGCGACCTGGTGAAGCTGGGCCTGTGGGGCGAGGAGATGAAGAACAAGATCATCGCCGCCAACGGCAGCGTGGCGCACATCCCCGAGATCCCGCAGAACCTCAAGGACCTGTACAAGACCGCGTGGGAGATCAGCCAGAAGGTGATCATCGACATGGCCGCCGACCGCGGCGCGTACATCTGCCAATCGCAGAGCCTCAACGTCTTCATGGAGAACCCCAACTTCGCGAAGCTCACCTCCATGCACTTCTACAGCTGGAAGGCGGGCCTGAAGACCGGCATGTACTACCTGCGCACCAAGGCCGCCACGGACGCGATCAAGTTCACGGTGGACTAGGCGCAATTGGCGGAGCCAGCAGCTTTGATAGTGTAAGAGCAGGAGGGTGCGAAGGTGCGAGAGGCGGCTCCTGTGGCCATCAGTGATGAAGCGCAGGCGCAGATCAGCTGCTCACTGGATGATCCGGAGGGGTGCGAGATGTGTAGTGGGTAGGGGGGGGGTGTTGTGTTGAATAGTGCCGCAGGTTCCGCTTAGGCGATATCTTGCGGTGGTTGGAGGGAGCCCCTACAACCTTTGCCAATTCTACCCCGGCCTCACAACCGGGCAGAGTTTCAGCCTGCCGAGGTGTTGTTCGCCGCCTGTGTGACATGAAACAGCCGTAGGATTCGCTTTGGGCGATCCTGCGGGGGCTTGGTCGTTTCCTGCTGAGGGCAAACTTGTGCAGCAAACCTATCTTCGCCATACCCCGCCGGGCGATTATCCGGCAGCTACGGGGTAGACCACGGGAGGCGCCAACCAACCTCGACAGAGCCCTAGGAGTGCTTATTGACCCGGCATTAAATAGATGACACTTTGGCACGATCCTTGGATCCTGCATTTCATGCGAACGAACGACTCAAGAAAACTTTCGATACCGGAGCTCAATGAGCGCCGCAGGCAGGTGGTGGCCT
>JAVFAQ010000074.1:0-10818 GCA_034002325.1 Flavobacteriales bacterium
ACCCCACCGGCACCCTCACCTGGGCCACCCACTGCAGCCATGTGCGCGCACAGCCCTACCAGGTCACCTTCTTCGCCGAGGACAACTGGCAGAACGTACACCTGTTCGACATCGCCACCATGAACATCCGCGTGGTGGCCCCGCCCCCGCAGGACCCCGCCGCCACCCCCGCCGGTGCCGCCATGCAGCTCACCTGGCAGGCCAGCGTGTGCGCCAACGCCACGGGCTACGCCATCTACCGCCGCAACGGCCTCTACGGCTACGAACCCGGCCATTGCGAGACCGGTGTGCCCGCCTACACCGGATACAGCTACATCGGGGGCGTCACCGGGCCGGGCGCCACCACCTACCTGGATGCCACCGCCAACGTGCCCGGCAATGAATACTGCTACATGGTGGTGGCCCTCTTCCCCGGCGGCGTGGAAAGCATCGCCAGCGAGGAGTTCTGCGCCGTGCAGGACCGCCGGGTGCCGCTGATGACCCACGTGAGCGTGGGCGTCACCGATGCCACCGACGGCGTGGACACCGTGCGCTGGAGCAACGCCTACGAGCTGGACACCATCGCCTGGCCCGGGCCGTACGCCTTCAACCTCTACCGCGGCACCGGCCTCAACAACGCCGGCCAGCTCATCTGGAGCAGCACCGCCCACCCCTTCCTGGCCCACCCGGACACCGCCTTCATCGACACCGGCCTCGACACCCGCGGCACCCCCCATGTGTACCGCGTGGAACTGCTGGGCGAGGGCGGCAGCACGTCGATCGGCTCCAGCGTCACCGCATCGTCCGTGTTCATCGGCGCCGCCCCCGATGATGAGCAGCTCACCATCACCTGGGCCCTGAACACCCCCTGGACCAACAGCCTCTACGAGGTGTACCGCTGGAACGGCGCCGATTGGGACCTGATCGGCAGCAGCACCACCGAAAGCTACGTGGACACCGGCCTGGTGAACGGCCAGGAGTACTGCTACCGCGTGCGCAGCACCGGCGCCTACGGCGATCCCGACGTGACGGCCCCGCTGATCAACTTCAGCCAGGAGGTGTGCGGCATACCGGTGGACCTCACCCCGCCCTGCGTGCCCGTCGCCCTGCTGGACAACGACTGCGAGGCGCCGCTCAACACCCTCACCTGGACCGACCCCGCACAGGAATGCGGCGACACGGACACCGACCGGTACCATGTCTGGTTCAGCCCGGGCCCGGACGTGCCCTACACGTTGGTGGCCACCATCATCGGTGCGGGGAACACCGTGTTCACCCACGTGGACGGCAGCTCCGCGGCCGGCTGCTACCGGGTGAGCGCCGTGGATTCCCTGGGCAACGAAAGCGCGCGCAGCCCCGCGGTATGCGGCGACAACTGCCCGGAGTACGAGCTGCCCAACGTGTTCACCCCCAACGGCGACGGGGCCAATGACCGGTTCGTGCCCTTCCCGTACCGGGGCGTGAAGGAGATCGACCTGCAGGTCATCAACCGCTGGGGGCAAGTGGTCTTCACCACGGACGACCCCGCGATCGAATGGGAGGGCACCCACCAGGAGACCGGCGAGCGCCTGCCCGACGGCGTGTACTACTATGTGTGCCACGTGGTGTTCGCCCGCCTGGCCGGCGATGAGGTGGTGGTGCTCAAGGGCTACGTCCACTTGATCGGCGGGCGCGACGGCAACCGGCTCAATTGATGTTCACCGGTATCGTGGAACAGATCGGCGAGGTGGTGGCCGTCCATGAGCAGGGCACCAACCGCCACTTCCGCATGCGGGCGGCCATGGCCCCCGAGCTGCGCGTGGACCAGAGCGTGGCGCACGACGGGGTATGCCTCACGGTGACGGCCGTGGAGGACGGCACCTACACCGTGACCGCCGTGGAGGAGACCCTGCGCCGCACCACCCTGGGCACCTGGGCGCCGGGCCGGCCGGTGAACCTGGAGCGCTCGCTGCGCGTGGGCGACCGCCTGGACGGCCATCTGGTGCAGGGCCACGTGGACTCCGTGACGCCCTGCGTGGGCCTGGCCGACCGCGACGGCAGCCATGCCTTCACCTTCGCCCTGCCCATGGAGGCCGACGGCCTGGTCGTTCACAAGGGCAGCGTGTGCATCAACGGCGTGAGCCTCACCGTGGCCGCCCGGGACGCCACCACCTTCACCGTGGCGATCATCCCCTACACCCTGCGGCACACCAATTTCCATGCGCTGCGCACGGGCGAGCCGGTGAACGTGGAATACGACGTGCTGGGCCGCTACGTGCAACGGCTGATGGCCGGGCGAGCGGGCGCCTGAGCACGGGCGGGACGGGCGCCCCATGGCACCGGCTCAGTCCATGGCGTACACCTTGCCCGGCAGCGCCCGCACCACGCCGTTGAACTCCAGGTTCAGCAGGATGCCCGCCGCCTTGCCCTGCGCCATGCGGCTTTGCAGGCACAGCTCGTCGATGTCCACCCGCCCTTTCGCCCGGATGATGTCCACCAGCACCTGCTCATCGGGCAGCAGCTCGGTGAACAGGGCGGCCTGCACGGGCCCGGGCCTCTTCGGACGGGGCTGCCATTCCATGAAGGTGATCACGTCCTGGGCCGAAGTGACCAGGGCCGCCCGGTTGCGTTGGATCAGCCGGTTGCAGCCTTCACTGCGCGGATCGGCCGGCCGGCCGGGATAGGCGAACACCTCGCGGTCGTAGCTGTTGGCGATGTCGGCGGTGATGAGGCTGCCGCCCTTGGGGCCGCTCTCCACCACCACGGTGCAGTCGCTCAGCCCGGCGATCACCCGGTTGCGCGCCGGGAAGTTGCCGGGGGCGAAGGGGCTCCCGCTGGGCAGCTCGGTCACCAGCCCGCCCCGCTCCAGCATGTCCTGCGCGGTGGCCGCGTGCTCCCCGGGGTAGATGCGGTCCAGCCCATGGGCCACGCACGCGATGGTGGGCATGCCGGCGCGCACGGCCGTGCGGTGGGCGGTGATGTCCACCCCGTAGGCCAGCCCGCTCACGATGGTGGCGCCCGCCTCCCGCAGCCCTTCCACCAGGTCCACGCAGAGCTTCTGGCCCTGATGGGTGGGCATGCGCGTGCCCACCACGCTCACCATGCGCGCCGCGTCGAGCTCGGCATGGCCCTTCACGTACAGCAGCACCGGTGCATCGGCCGCCTGCCTCAACCGCGCCGGGTAGTCCGCGTCCAGGTAGAACACCATGCGCAGCCCGTTCCGGCGCACGTAGGCCAGCTCCTTCTCCGCTGCGGCGATCACCTTCCGGTCGCGCACGCTGGCCAGCAGCTTCGGCCCGATGCCCGGCACCTTCTCCAGGGCGCGCCGGGCGGCGGCATCGGTGAAGACCGCCTCCACCCCGCCGCAATAGGCCACCAGGTTGCGCGCATGCACCGGCCCGATGCCCTTCAGCATGGACAGGGCGAGGCGGTATGTCCACTGGTGGTCGTCCATCGTCCGTACGGCCTTTCACCTACTTTTGGCCGCCACGCGGGGAAGGCCCCGAGGCGGGCGGAACGGGCAAAAGTAGGCGGCCATGCGGAGGCTTCATACAAGCATGTTGGTCCTTGGCATGGCTTCCCCGGCCGTGGCCCAGCAGGCCCTGCTCAGCGGCACCGTGAGCGGCCCCGACGGCCTGGCGCTGTTCGGGGTGAACGTGACGCATGCACCGGGCCAGGGCGTGGCCACCGGCGTGGACGGCACCTACGCCCTGGAGCTGGGCCCCGGCGCGCACACGGTGACCTTCACCTCCATCGGCTTCCAGGCACGCACCGAGCAGGTGACGCTGGCCCCCGGCGAGGCGCGCGTGCTGCACGTGGCGCTCGACCCGGCCACGGCCCAATTGGACATGGTGGTGGTCTCGGCCGGCCGCTTCGAGCAGCGCGTGGGCGAGGTGACCCGATCGCTCAGCGTGCTGCGGCCCGAATTGCTGCGCAACAAGAACGTGACCAGCTTGGACCAGGCGCTTGACCAGGTGCCCGGCCTGGTGATCGTGGACGAGGAGCCCCAGCTGCGCGCCGGCAGCGGCTTCAGCTATGGCGCGGGCAGCCGGGTGCAGGTGCTGGTGGACGACATCCCCATCCTCAGCGGTGACATCGGCCGGCCCAACTGGAGCTTCCTGCCCATCGAGAGCGTGGAGCAGGTGGAAGTGATCAAGGGCGCCTCATCGGTGCTCTACGGCAGCGCGGCCCTCAGCGGGGTGATCAACGTGCGCACCGCCTACCCGCGCGCCACGCCCGTTACGCGCGTCACCACCTTCACCGGCATCCACGACCGCCCCGGGCAGGCCGACGCCAAGTGGTGGTCCACCCACCATCCGATGTTCGGCGGGGCCAGCTTCCTGCACGCCCGGCAATACGGGCGGCTGGACCTGGTGCTGGGCGGCAACGCCTTCTCCGACGGCGGCTACATCGGCCCCGAGGTGGACAGCACCGGCACCCCGCGCGGCGAGCCCGGCGGGTACGACCAGCGCGTACGCTTCAACACCGGGTTGCGCTGGCGCAGCAAGGTGCCCGGCCTGGCCTTCGGGGTCAATGCCAACGCCATGAAAGGGCGCAGTTCCAGCGTGTTCCTCTGGGACGACATCGGCAGCGGCCTCTTCCGCCCCGAACCCGGCACGGTGACGCACACCGAGGCCGCCCAGTACTACGTCGACCCGTACGTGACCTACCATGGCCCGGGCGGCTTCCGGCACAGCGTGCGCACCCGCCTGCACGGCCAGGAGTTCATCAACACCGGCGACCAGAGCAACCGCAACCGCACCCTGCACGGCGAGTACCAGGTGCAGCGCGCGGTGGACCTGCTGGGGCGCACGGTGCTCACCGCCGGCGCCGTGGCGCGCCACGTGCGTTCCGATGCCGAGCTCTACCGCGGCAACACCGCCGGCGACGGCCGCAACGAGGCCCTGAACCTGGCCGCCTACCTGCAGGCCGACAAGCAGCTGTTCAAGGAGCGCCTCGCGCTGTCCGCCGGTGTGCGGCACGAGCAGTTCGACGTGGACGGGGCCGTCGCCGCGCAGCCCGTGTTGCGGGCCGGGGCCACCTGGCGCGCCCTGGAGGCCACCTACCTGCGCGGCAGCTACGGCCAGGGCTTCCGCTTCCCCACCATCGCCGAGCGCTACATCGCCACCAACGTGGGCCGGCTGCGCGTGTTCCCCAACCCCGACCTGGAGGCCGAGCGGAGCTGGGACCTCGAGGGCGGCATCAAGCAGGGCTTCCGCATCGGCGGCTTCACCGGCTATGTGGACGCCGTGGCCTTCCGCCAGGAATACGACCGCTACGTGGAGTTCACCTTCGGCCAATGGGCGGCGCCCAGCGTGCAATGGGTGGACGGGCAGATGGTGGTGGACCTGGGGATCGGCTTCAAGAGCGTGAACACCGGCGGCGCGCGCGTCACCGGACTGGAACTGGAGCTGGTGGGCCAGGGCCGCATCGGCCGGGGCGAGCTCACCGTGCTCATGGGCTACACCCGCTCGCGGCCCGTGTCCACCACCCCCGACCATATCTACGCCCGCACGGCCGCCGGCTCCCCCACCACCTACCGCAACACCAGCCTGGACACCACCGGCCACCTGCTGAAGTTCCGCATCACCGAGCTGTTCCGCGCCGATGTGCAGTACGGCATCGGCCGCGTGTTCGCCGGGGCGAGCGTGCGCCACCACCGGCACCCGCGCAACATCGACCGCATCTTCGTGGACCTCGACGAGTCCGGCACCCTGCCCACCGGCGTGGGCCAGTGGATGCGCACCCACCGCGGCGGCGACCTGCTCGTGGACGCCCGCGCGGGCATGGACCTGAGCGCGCAGGTGCGCGTGTCGTTGGTGGTGAACAACCTCACCAACGTGGTGTACGCGCTGCGGCCCCTGGCCATCGAGGCGCCGCGCAGCTACCAGGCCGTGGTGGCCCTGCGGATCTGACCCATGCGCATCCTCGGCGTCATCCCCGCTCGCTACGCCAGCACCCGGCTGCCCGGCAAGCCGTTGGTGGACATCGGCGGGCGCAGCATGGTGCGGCGCGTGGTGGAGCAGGCCCGCCAGGCCGGCACCCTGGCCCACGTGGTGGTGGCCACGGACGATGCGCGCATCGTGGACCATGTGCGGGGCTTCGGCGGTGATGCCGTGCTCACCGCCCCGCACCACCCCAGCGGCACCGATCGCTGCCACGAGGCGTTGTCGATGGCCGTCGATGGCCCCTACGATGCCGTGGTGAACATCCAAGGCGATGAACCGTTCATCGCCCCGCAGCAGATCGACGCGGTATGCCATGTGCTGCGCGAGGCCCCCGGCGGCATCGCCACCCTGGCGCAAGTGGTCACGGACGAGCGCGAGCTGGACGACCCCGGCGAAGTGCTGATCACGGTGGACAAGGACATGGACGCGCTGTACTTCAGCCGGGCGGCCATCCCCTTCCTGCGCGATGCCGGCACCGCACCGCGCCACGAGCGCCACCGCTTCCTGAAACACGTGGGCCTCTATGCCTACACCGCGGAGGCCCTGGCCCGGGCCGTGGCCCTGCCCCCCTCCACGCTGGAAACGGCCGAGGGGCTGGAGCAGCTACGCTGGCTGGAGAACGGCATGCGCGTGCGCGTGGGCATCACCGCGCACCCCGCGTTCTGCGTGGACACGCCCGCCGACCTGGAGGAGGCCCGCCGCCGGGTGGCGGGATAGATGGCCGGGCGCCGTTACCTTCGCTGCGTATCCGATGGCCATTGAACGTCACCTCCACGCCTTGCTGCTGGACCACGAACTGGTGATCGTGCCGGATTGGGGCGGCTTCCTCACGCATTACCGCCCGGCCCGGCTGGACCCGGCCCGGCGGCTGGTGCATCCCCCCGGCCGCTCGGTGAGCTTCAACCGCCACATCGTGCGCAACGACGGGCTGCTCGCGGACCACTTGGTGCGCACCGAGGGCGTCCCCTTCGACAAGGCCCGGGCCTGGATCGGCACCGAAGTGGCCGCCTGGCGCGAGACCCTGGCCCGCGACGGCCGGCTGGAGCTGCCGCGCATCGGCCTGTTCTACCGCGACAGCGAGCAGAACCTGCAGTTCGACCCCGACATGCGCGCCGACCATGCCAAGGACAGCTTCGGGCTGCGTGCGCTGGCCGCCGTGCCCGTGCTGCGCGCCGAGCCCGCCCCTGTGGTGCGCCCGCTGCCGCCGGCCGACCCCGAGGAACGCCCCCGCCGGTCCTACGGCCGGGTGGCCGCCGCCGCCGCCGTGCTGCTGGTGGGGCTGGCCGGCCTGTGGGCCGTGCAACGCGGCGGTTGGGGGCAGGCCCAATGGAGCGGCCCGGACCTTTGGCGCCAGAACGACGCGCCCGCCTACCGCATGCCCGAGGCCACGCCCAGCGCCCCGGTGGCCACCGCCGGCATCTTCACCCTGCCCGAGACCGCCGGCGGCGTGCGCACCGTTCCCCTCACGGTGAACGACAGCGTGCTGATGATCGTGGACCTGGCCCGCACCGCCGTGGCCGTGGTCCCGCCGGAAAGCACCGCCGTGGCCATGCCCGCCGAAGGGCATGCCGAGGCCGTGCGCCTGCGCTTCCACGTGGTGGGCGGCTGCTTTTCCGTGGAAGAGAACGCGGACCGCTTCCTCACCGAGCTGCGGGCCGCCGGCCACGATGCCGTGCGCCTGCCCCTGCACAAGCGGCTGCACCCGGTGGCGTACGGCAGCTTCGCCACCCGCGAGGAGGCCCTGGGGCAGCTGGCCCGGGTGCGCGCCGACGGCTCGGCAGCGGCCTGGCTCATGGTGAAGTAGCCCCGCGCCCCGCAGGCTACCTTCGCCGCCGCCCGTCCGGCACGTTGCTTGCCGCACGGCGCGTCCATCGCCGCATGCCCATGAACATCCTTCGCCTCCTTCCCTGCATCGCATTGACCGCACCGCTCTGGCTCCACGCCCAGGCCGTGAACGAACCGCCGGCCCGCACCCTGCGCACCGCCAAGGCCCAGGTGACGGCCCTGGCCGTGGCCCCCAAGGGCGACCGCGTGCTGGTGGGCCTGGACAAGGGCGCGGAGCTCATCGACCTGGAGAGCGGCAAACGGGTGCATGCCTTCCCGTACGGCGAGGACGGCGGCACGGCCGTGTACCACGTGGCCTTCAACGACAACGGCGAATTCGTGGTGCTGATCGGCCACAGCGGGAAGCGCACCGTGTGGAACGCCAAGACCGGCAAGCAGGAGAAGGTGATCACCCCGCACCGGTGGATCCCCGACCCGCGCCGGGTGAAGGCCATGGGACTGGACATGAAGAACTCCACCTTCGACCGGTTCTACCAGCAGGGGCGGGCCGAAGCGGGCCCGTACACCGCCACGGCCGGCACGCACGGCCCGGTGCAGTTCACCGATGCCGACGGCCGCGTGGTGCAGAAGCTCGAGTTCCCCGACAACAAGGACCGGCACCACCGCGCACCGCTGCTGGTGCATGACGGGCACCTGCTGGTGGGCACCGGCGACGGCCGTGTGCTGTTCTACGCCATTCCCTGACGCAGTGCGGCCAGCGCCCGGCGCACGTGCGCGTCCCACGCGAAGGTGCCCCGGTACGCGGCCATGATGGTGCCGCCCGGTGCGATCACGTAGGTGATGCGGCCCGGCAACAGGCCCAGCGGCCCGCGCACCCGGAATGCGCGATGGGCCGCACCGTCCACGTCGCACAGCAGGGTGAAGGGCAGCCGCCGCGCACGCACGAAGTCCGCTTGTGCGGCGGGCGCATCGCGGCTCACGCCCAGCACGGTGGCCCCCAGCGCATGGAACTCCGCGTGCGCATCGCGGAAGGCGCAGGCCTCCATGGTGCAGACCGGCGTGCCGGCCCGCGGGTAGAAGAAGAGCACCACGGGACCCTCGGCCCAGGTGGCCGCCAGGTCATGCGGCCGGCCATGCGGGTCGGGCAGGACGATGGGCGGGGCGGGGCGGCCGGTGCGCAACATGGTGCCAAGTTACCCGGCACCGGGCGCCGGCCTACTTTTGCCGCGAGCACCGCACCATGCAAGACCGTCCCGAACGCCCCGTGAGCGACAGCTACGCGCAGACCACGCACGTGGTGCTGCCCAACGACACCAACACGCTGGGCAACCTCTTCGGCGGGCGGTTGCTGCAATGGCTGGACATCAACTGCGCGATCAGCGCGCACCGGCACTGCAAGCGGGTGGTGGTCACCGTGGCGGTGAACCATGTGGGCTTCGACAAGCCGATCAAGCTGGGCGATTTCGTGACCATCCACAGCCACGTGAGCCGGGCCTTCGGCAGCAGCATGGAGGTGTGGAGCGATGTGTGGGTGGAGGACCAGATGACCGGCGAGAAGTTGAAGTGCAACAGCGCGACCTACACCTTCGTGGGGGTGGACCATGCCGGGCGGCCCGTGCAGGTGCCGGCGGCGACGCCCACCACCGATGAGGAGCGCGAGCGGTACGACGGTGCCCTGCGGCGGCGGCAGCTGCGGTTGATCCTGAGCGGCAAGATGACGCCCGCCGAGGCCACCGAGCTCAAGGCGTTGTTCCAGGCGTGACGAGCGCGGCGATCGCCCGCAGGTCCTGGCGCTCCATGCAGCGGAAATGCCCCTGCGGGCAGCGGTCATGGCCGATCTTGGAGCAGGGCCGGCACGGCAGGCCCTTCACCTCGGCGAGGTGTGCCCGCTCCGGATGCAAGGGGATGTACGGTCCCATGCCGAAGGCCGGCACGGTGTTGCCCCATACGCTCACCACGGGCCGTTGGAAGGCCGCCGCGATGTGCATGGCGCCGCTGTCGTGCGCCACCACCGCCCGGGCCCGGGCGATCAGCGATGCGCTGCCCAGGATGCCGTAGCGGCCGGTGGCATCGTACGCCCGGGCGCCCACCTCGTTGGCGATGGCGCGCGCCACGGCGCGATCCTCCGCACCGCCCACCAGCACCAGCGGGCCGGGGATGAGCCGGGCCAGCTCGATGAGGCGGTGGGGCGGCAGGCGCTTGGTGGCGTGCGCGGCACCGATCGCCAGGGCCACGTAGCCGGCGGCGTGCCCCGGCGGCAGCCGCTCCGGCGCCACTTCATGCTCCGGGGGGATGAAGAGCTCCAGGCCCTGCCCGTCGTTGCGCACCCCCAGGTCCGCCACGGTGCCCATGTACCGGTCCACCACGTGCATCCGCGGCAGGCGGTCCACCTTGAGGTTCACCAGCAGCCATTTTTCGATGTTGAGCTTCGGGAAGCTGCCGGCCTTCACGCCCAGCGCGCGCTTGATGCGGGCGGTGCGCAGGTTGTGGTGCAGGTCCACGATGCGGTCGAAGCCCTCGGCCTTCAGGTCGCGCACCAGGCGCGGCAGGTCGTCGTCCAGCTCATGCACGCGATGCACGTGGGGGTTGTGGCGCACCAGGTCGGCGAAGGCGCGCTTGGTGGCCACGTGCAGTTCCACGCCGGGCACCTGCTGCCTGATGCAGCGCAACACCGGGCTGGTGAGCACGATATCGCCGATGGACGAGAAGCGGAGGACGAGGACCTTCATTCCACGGGGCCGGCCGGCCGTGCGGGCGGCCAAAAGTAACGGCCCCGCCACGAGCGGCCCGGGCGGCTACCTTCGCGGCATGTACGTGGACACGCACTGCCACCTCTACCATAAGCAGTTCGACACGGACCGCGAGGAGATGGTGCGCCGCGCCCTGGACGCGGGCGTGGGGCGGATGCTGCTGCCGAACATCGACATGGAGAGCGTGGCGCCCATGCACGCCCTGGCCGATGCGTACCCCGATGCCTGCCTGCCGATGATGGGCCTGCACCCGTGCAGCGTGGGCGAGTACCCGGTCACGGACCTGGGCGAGGTGGAGCGGCTGCTGCACACCGGCCAGTACCATGCGGTGGGGGAGGTGGGGATCGACCTGCACTGGGACACGACCTGGATCGCGC
>JAVFAQ010000075.1:0-3832 GCA_034002325.1 Flavobacteriales bacterium
ACCTGGTCGCTCTCCGGGTTGCAGTCGCCGTTGCCCACGGTGGTCAGCGTCAAGGTCACGCTGCCGGCCGCGATCTCGCCCGCGGTGGGCATGTAGGTGGCGTCGAGCACGGCGTTGCCCGGGCTGAAGGTGCCCATGCCCCCGCTCCAGATCGCGCCGGTGGCGATGGACACGGTGCCGCTCAGGTCGACCACCGCGTTGTTCGCGCAAATGGTCTGGTCCACGCCGGCATGTACCGTGGGGGCCGGGCTGAAGGTGTAGGTCACCTGGTCGCTCACCGGCGTGCAACCGTTGTTGCCGGTGGTGGTGAGCGTGAGCGTCACGCTGCCGGCCGCGATCTCGCCGGCACTGGGCGTGTAGATGGGGTTGAGCACGTTGGCGTTCGGCGTGAAGGTGCCCTGGGCACCGCTCCATTCCCCGCCGTTGGCCACGGTCACGCTGCCGTTGAGCTGGATGCTCGCGTTGTTCGCGCAGTAGAGCGCGCCCGCGCCGGCATCGGCCGTGGGGCTGGCGGTGAAGGTGATCAGGAGTTCGTCGGTCACCGGTGTGCAGTTCCCGTTGCCGATGGTGGTGAGGGTCAGCATCACCGATCCGTTGGCCACCTCGGTGGGCGTGGGCAGGTAAATGGCGTTGAGCGTGGCGATCGAGGGCGAGAAGGTGCCTGCGCCGCCGCTCCACTGCCCGCCGCCCGCACCGGTCACCGAGGCGCCGAGCTGCACCTGCGGGTTGTTGCTGCACACGAAGAGGTCATCGCCCGCGTCGGCCACCGGTGCGGCGATGATGCTGATGGTCATCTGGTCGCTCACCGGGTTGCACAGGCCGTTGCCGGTGCTGGTGAGGGTGAGCGTGGCCGTGCCCAGGGCCATTTCCGCCGGGCTGGGCACGTAGGTGGCGTTGAGCGCGGTGTTGCTTGGGCTGAAGGTGCCCGTGCCGCCGCTCCAAGTCCCGCCCGTGGCCACGGTCACCGCGCCGTTGAGCGATACCGTGGGGTCGTTGGCGCACACGATCACGTCCGCACCGGCCTGGACCGTTGGGCTCTGGGAGTACACGATCATCACCTGGTCGCTCACCGCCACGCACGACCCGTTGCCGGTGCTGGTGAGGGTGAGGGTCACCGATCCGTTGGCCAGCTCGCCCGCCGTGGGGGCATAGGTGGCGCCCAGGGCGGTCACGCTCGGTGAGAACACGCCGCCGCCGCCGCTCCAGATGCCGCCGCCCGCATGGACCACCGACCCGTTCAGCGGGGTGGTGGCGTTGTTGGCGCAAGCGGTGATGGCGTTGCCCGCATCCACGATCGGGGCCGGGGCGATGGTGATCGTCACTTGGTCGCTCACCGCGTTGCACAGGCCATTGCCGGTGCTTGTGAGGGTGAGCGTCACGGTGCCGGTGGCCACCTCGCCGGCCGATGGCGTGTAGGTGGCGGCCAGGTTGGTGTTGCCCGGCACGAAGGTGCCCGCGCCACCGCTCCAGATGCCGCCCTCGGCATGGTTCACCACACCGGCCAGCTGGGCCGTGGGCTGGTTGGCGCAGATGGTGATGTCCGCGCCGGCATTCACCACCGGGGCCGGGGTGATGGTGATGGTCATCTGGTCGCTCACCGGGTTGCTGTTGCCGTTGCCCACGGTGGTCAGCGTCAAGGTCACGCTGCCGGCGGCGATCTCAGCGGCGCTGGGGGTGTAGATGGCGTTGAGCGTGGCGTTGTTCGGGCTGAAGGAACCGGTGCCACCGCTCCAGATGCCGCCCGTGGCGATGGCCACCGCGCCCTGGAGCTGCACCTCCGGGTCGTTGGCGCACACGGTCTGGTCGGGACCGGCGTCGGCCGTGGGCGCGTCGGTGAAGGTGATCGTCACCTCGTCCGTGGCCGGTGCACAGCTGCCGTTGCCCGTGGTGGTGAGCGTGAGGGTCACGCTGCCCGCCGCGATCTCGGCGGCCGTGGGCGTGTACACCGCATCCATGGTGGTGTTGTCCGGGTCGTAGGAACCGGCGCCTCCGCTCCACGTGGCGCCGGTGGCCACGGTGAAGGCAACGGCCAGCAAGGTGGCCGGGTTGTTCTCGCTCACCGCTTGGTCAGGCCCGGCATCGGCGATGGGCGCCGGGGTGAAGGAAAGCTGCACCTGGTCGCTCACGGCGTTGCACAGGCCGTTGCCCGTGGTGGTCACGGTGAGCGTCACCGAACCGTTGGCGACCTCGATCACCGAAGGTGTGTAGGTGATGTTCTGGGCGGTGCTGCCCGGGCTGTACAGGCCGCTGCCGCCGCTCCACTGCACGCCCGTGGCACCGAACACCGTGGCGTTGAGAACCGCATCGGCATTGTTGCCGCACAGGGTCTGGTCCGCGCCGGCGTTCACCGCCGGGGCCGGCAGTATGGTGAAGGTCACCGGGTCGGTCACCGGGTTGCAGTTGCCGTTGCCCGCGCTGGTCAACGTCAGGGTCACCGTGCCGGCGGCGATCTCGGCCGCACTGGGGGTGTATGCCGCGTTGAGGGTGATGGCGTTCGGGCTGAAAGTGCCCGTGCCGCCGCTCCACACCCCGCCGGTGGCACCGCTCACGCTGCCGTTGAGCTGCACCAGGTTGTTGTTGGCGCACACGGTGCCGCCGGTGCCGGCGTCCACGATCGGTGCCGGGGTGTACGTGATGATCTTGGTGTCCACCGCCGGGGCGCAATTGCCGTTGCCCGTGGTGGTGAGGGTGAGCACCACCATGCCCGCGGCGATGTCGGCGGCGCCCGGGGTGTAGGTGGCGTTGAGGCTGTTGTTGTCGGGGCTGAAGGTGCCGGTGCCGCCGCTCCAAACACCGCCGGTGGCCAGCATCACGCTGCCGCCCAGGGCCACGCCCGCGTTGTTGGCGCACACCGTCACATCAGCGCCCGCGTTGGCCGTGGGCGCATCGGTGAAGAAGATGGTCACCTGGTCGGTCACCGCGTTGCAGGTGCCGTTGCCGGTGGTGGTGAGCGTGAGGGTCACACTGCCCGCGGCGATCTCGGCCGCAGTGGGCGTGTACATGGCGCTCATGTTGGTGGTGCTCGGGTCGAAGCTGCCCGCACCGCCGCTCCACACGCCGCCGGTGGCGATGGTGAAGGCCCCGGACAAGGCGGCGGCCGGGGTGTTCGCGCACAGGGTCTGGTCGGCACCGGCGTTCACCGTGGGCGCCGGTGTGAAGGTGAAGGTCACCTGGTCGGTCACCGGGCTGCAATTGCCGTTGCCCGCGCTGGTGAGCGTGAGGGTGATGCTCCCGCCGGCCATCTCCGCAGCAGTAGGTGTGTAGGTGGTGCTCAGGCCGGTGTTGTTGGGGAACCAAGTGCCCGCGCCGCCGCTCCAAACACCGCCGGTGGCACCGGTCACGCTGCCGTTCAAGGCGATCGCCGCGTTGTTCGCGCATACCGGTCCGCCCGTGCCGGCCTCCACGATCGGCGCCGGGGTGAAGACATAGGTCACCTGGTCGGTCACGGCGTTGCAATTGCCGTTGTCGGCGGTGGTGAGCGTGAGGGTGATGGTGCCTGCGGCCAGCTCAGCGGCGGTCGGCGTGTACGTGGCGTTCAACGCGGTGTTGTTCGGCAGGAAGGAGCCGTTGCCACCGCTCCACACGCCACCACCCGCGCCGGTCACCGAGCCGTTCAGGGCGATAGCCGCATTGTTCACGCACACGGAGCCGTCCACGCCCGCGTACACCACCGGCGCCGGGGTGAAGTTGATCGTCATCTGGTCAGCCACCGCCACGCAGTTGCCGTTGCCCGTGGTGGTGAGCGTGAGCGTCACGCTCCCGTTGGCGATCTCCGCCGGGGTGGGCGTGTAGGTGGCGCCCATGTTGGTGGGGCCGGGGTTGAAGCTGCCCG
>JAVFAQ010000075.1:3932-10796 GCA_034002325.1 Flavobacteriales bacterium
GCCACCGCCACGCAGTTGCCGTTGCCCGTGGTGGTGAGCGTGAGCGTCACGCTCCCGTTGGCGATCTCCGCCGGGGTGGGCGTGTAGGTGGCGCCCATGTTGGTGGGGCCGGGGTTGAAGCTGCCCGCACCACCGCTCCACACCGCACCGGTCGCCACGGTGAACGAACCGTTCAGCTGGGCCGTGGCATTGTTCGCGCACAGGGTGATGTCGGCGCCGGCGCTCACCGTGGGCGCCGGCGTGAAGGTGAAGGTCACCTGGTCGGTGACCGGGTTGCAGTTGCCGTTGCCCGCGCTGGTCAAGGTCAGCGTCACGCTGCCCGCGGCGATCTCCGCCGCCGTGGGCGTATAGCCCGCCGTGAGGGTGGTGTTGTTCGGCGCGTAGGTGCCGGCACCACCGCTCCAGATGCCGCCGGTGGCACCGATCACGCTGCCGCCCAGGGCGATCGCCGCGTTGTTCCCGCACACCGAGGCGTTCGCACCGGCGTCCACGATCGGCGCCGGGGTGAAGGTGAAGGTCACCTGGTCGGTGGCCGGCAGGCAGTTGCCGTTGCCCGTGGTGGTGAGCGTCAGGGTGAGCGTGCCGGCGGCCAGTTCCGCAGCAGTGGGCTGGTAGGTGGCGTTCAGGTCCGTATTGTCCGGCGTGAACGTGCCCGTACCACCGCTCCATGTGCCGCCGGTGGCCACGGTCACACTGCCGCTCAGGGCGATGGTGGCATTGTTGGCGCAGAGGGTCTGGTCGGCGCCGGCATGGGCCGTGGGTCCCGGGGTGAACGAAAGGGTCACTTGGTCGGTCACGGCCAGGCAGTTGGCATTGCCGGTGGTGGTGAGCGTAAGGGTCACGCTGCCGCTGGCGATCTCGGCGGCGGTGGGCGTATACACGGCGTTGATGTTGGTGGTGCTGGGGTCGAAGCTGCCGGCCCCGCCGCTCCACACGATGCCGGTGGCCACGGTGAAGGCGCCCGCCAAGGTGGCCGCCGGGTTGTTGCCGCAAAGCACCTGGTCCGGGCCGGCGTTCACCGTGGGCGCCGGGGTGAAGTCGATCCGCAGGCTGTCGGTGATCACATCGCATACGCCATTGCCCGTGGTGGAGAGGTACAGCCACAGGGAACCGGCGGCCACTTCCGCGGCCGTGGGCGTGTAGGTGGCGTTCATGGCGGAGTTCGCGGGCAGGAATGTGCCCGTGCCGCCGCTCCACACGCCGCCGATGGCACCGAGCACTTCGCCGGCCAACGGCACCTGCGGGTTGTTGCTGCAGACCATCTGGTCCGGGCCGGCGTTGGGCATGGGCAGCGGCTGGAAGGTGACCTCCATCTCCTCAAACACCGGCGTGCAGTTGCCGGTGGAGGTGAGCCGCAGGGTGACCGATCCCAGGGCGATGTCACCGATGCTCGGGATGTACGTGGCATTGAGGTCGGCGGGGTCGGGGTCGAAGGTGCCGCTGCCGTTGGAGGTCCAGATGCCCGTGGTGGTGCCGCCGGAGACATGGCCGTTGAGCTGTACCACGTCGCTGGCGCAGAGCTGCTGGTCCGGGCCGGGGTCCACCACGATCTCGCCGGAGAACTCCGAGAAGAACCCGTAGCGGCAACCGGAGCCGGCCCCGCCGTTGATCACCGCCAGGGAGAACACGTCGCTGGTGTTGGTCACCACAAAGCCTTGGTTCACGGGCACTTGGGCCTGGTCGTACTCCATCCGGGCGGCCATCCATTCACCATCGGTGCCGGGCACCGGGGCGAAGGCCGAGCCGGGGATCGTGGCCGTGCCGGGGCCGGCGACCACGAAATCGTTCTGCGCGCCGTTGCGCACCAGCACGTGCAGGAAGAAGGACTCGCTGGTGGAGCGGGTGAAGCTCAGGTTGGAGCTGCCGGCACAGTTCAGCGGCGGCATGATGGCCATGCCCTGCTCACAGCCGAAGCCGGTGACGTGCATGGAGTAGACCGGCTTGCTGGCACTGATGTACGCGGACTGGCCGGCCGTGAGGTCGTCCATGTCGTAGCGGTAGTACTGCCCGGCGAACAGGGTGGCCACCGGGGTGGCGTCGCCGTTCACGTACACGAGCGTGTTGTTCTGCACGGCCATGATGAACATGGACTCGTCGCCGGTGGCGTACAGGCCGCCCTTGATGGCGATGTAGTCCGTGCCCAGGATGTTCACCGGCACGATCTGGTCGGCCATCAGGTCGTAGCAGCCGCCGGAGGGGTTGTGGTTCGAATCATCCTTCAGCGACACGGCCACCGGCTTGTTGGCCAGCACCACCGCGCCCGAGGGGTGGGTGGAGGGCTGCCAGTAGTTGGCCATGTCCGTGTTGCCGCAGGAATAGGTCTGCCCCCGGTCCAGGGTGATGGTGAACGGGGTGAGCGCCGGATGCCCGTCCACGTCCACGGGCGAATAGATCATCACCGTGGTGCCGTCCTCGGTGGCCACGATGTCGAACGAGGCGAAGGCCAGGTCGTCGGGCACGTTGCCGAACTGGTGGTTGGCGAACGGCGCGTGCTTGTGCAGGGGGACGTAGAACTCGTGGCCCAGGCCGTTGGCCCCCTTCAGTGCGATGATGTCCGGGTTGTTGGTGTTGCTCGATTCGTAGTAGCAGGTGATGTTGGCCGTGGACTCGATCAGCAGGCCGGTGTTGAGCACGGCGTTGGTGGGCCGGGTCTCCAGCTGCGCCTTGAGGTAGGTGATGTTGTGCCGCAACGAGGTGTTCGCCGGCACGTTCAGCACGATGGGGGCGCCCCCGTTGAAGCCGGGGTTGGCGGGTTGCGACACGGTGACGACCGCGGCCTCGCCGGCCGTGGTCACGTTCAGGAAGATCGGCTCATCGCCCGGGGTGTTGTGGTGAACGGTCACGTCGGGCGGCGCCAGCCAGAACTCCGTTCCGGTCTGCGCATGGCCCAGGGTGGAGAGGGCGAGGACCGCCAGGGCGTGTACTACCGATCGCTTGATCATGTCCGGGGTTACGGCCATTGCCTGGGCCGTGCGCCGTTCTACGCGCCCGGGGCATCGGTGGTTATCGGCCGCGCCGCGCGCTTCGGTGGCCCGTACTTTGGCCCGGCGCTTGACCGCCACCCACCATGTCCCGCAACACCGGCCTTCTCGCCGTGGCCGCCCTGCTGGCGCTGGCCGCCACCCTGGTGCATGAGCCGGACGCCGACCGGGCGCTGGAACGCACACGCGCCGACCTGCAGGACCAGCTTGACGAGCACGCGGCCCGACTGGCGGGGAAGACCGCCGAGCTGGGCGAGCACCTCGCGGCGCACGGCGGCACCGCATGGATGCAGGCCTATGCTGCGGGGCCCGACCCCGGCGGCGCGATCTTCCTCGGCTTCGAGAACGACAGCCTCACCTGCTGGAGCGGCCAGCCCATGATGCGCCCCGGCCGGCTACAGCACGAGACCGGGCACCACGAGCATACCACCACCGGCACCTGGCTGCATGTGCGCTCCGAGCACGGCACGGCCCGTATGCACGGTCTGCTCCCCGTGCGCCAAGCGCCGCCCATCGAGAACCGCTACCTGCGGAACCGCTTCGGGCCCGGCCTGCACGCCCCGGCCGGCGTCCTGGCGCACGTGCCCGAGGACGGACAGGCACATGGACCCGCGCTCACCGACCCCGCGGGCCGGGACATGCTCCAGCTCTCCTGGCGGGACGGGGCCTTGGAACTGGGCAACTGGGTGCGGGTACGCCTGCTGCTCTTCGCCCTGGCCGCCGCCCTGCTGGTGGTCGCCGTTTGGTCCTTGCTTCGGGACGGGGCACCGGGGCGCCCGTGGCGGGCGTGGCTGCTGTTCATCGCCTTCCTGGTCACCCTGCGCGGGGCGCTTTGGTTGCTGCTGCCCGGCCGGGTGTTCCAACGGCTGGCCTTGTTCGACCCCGCCGTGTACGCCAGCTCCGCCGGCTTCGCCTCCGTGGGCGACCTGGTGATCAATGTGCTGCTGGTGATGGCCGCCGTGCGCACCTTCCAGCTCACCGTGCGCCGTTCTCCCCGGGCGCGCTCGCCGGGACCGGCGGCCATGTTCCTCGGGTGGGCCGCCCTGTTCGCCTTCGCCGCATGGGCCACCCGCGTGGCCGTCGGCATCGTGGACCACAGCATCATCGAGCTGGACCTGCGGCACATCCAGGAAATGGGGGGCTTCAGCGTGCTGGCCCTGCTGGCCATGGCCCTGCTGGTGTTCTCCTGGACCACTGCGGCACGCACCTTCGCCGTGCAGTTCATCCATGGCCGCCCGGGGTGGCGACCGTGGGCACCGGCGCTCACGGCCTTTGCGGCGGTGGCCGCGGTGCAGGCCGCCACCGGGCCGCCGGGGCCGCTGCTCTGGGCATGGCCCTTGGCGGTTTTGGGCGTGATCGCCTTCGCCCGGCGGATCATGGGCCGGTTCGGCGGTTCGGTGGCCTTGATCGTGGTGCTCGCGGCCATCACCACGCACATCCTGGAATCGCGCAACCAGCTACGCGAGAAAAGGGAACGGCGGTCGTTGGCGGAGCGCATCTCCACCCGCGAGGACCCCGCCCTGGAGCAGGAGTTCCGGGCGGTGGCCCCGCGCCTGGGCCGCGACCCCCGGTTGTACGGGATGATCACCGGGCGCCGGCCCTGCGACCCGGCCGAGCTGAACCGCACCGTGCGCCAGCATTTCTCCAGCGGCTACTGGGAGCGGTACGATGTGCGGCTTTTCACCTTCGGCACCAAGGGCCAGGCGGTGTGCGCCACCGATGGGGAAACGCCCCGCAGCTTCAACAGCACGCGCAGCGCCTTCGCCATGCCCACGGCGGCGGCCGACATGCCCGACCTGTTCATCGAGGAGGGGCCGGGGCAGGACTCCTTCTACCATGCCCGGGTGGCCGTGATGCCCTCGGACACGCTGGAGCCCGCGCAGCTGATCGTGGAGCTCTACCCGCGCTCGGCCGTGCAGGGCATCGGCTTCCCCGCCCTGCTGCTGGCCGGTGACGATGTGCTGGCCCAGCGCGTGGGACGGTACGATCTCGCCCGGTACGAGAACGGCCACCTGGTGGAGCGCTCGGGGAACCCGCACACGCCCTTCGTCTGGTCGCGACCATTGGGCCCCGACGGCGAATCGTGGTACCGCGAAGGCGGCTACGACGTGCTGGCCCTGGGCGCCCCTTTGGGCGATGTGATCGTGCTGGCGCGGCCCGTGCCCGGCCTGCTCGCCCGCGCCACCAGCTTCAGCTACATGTTCGCCCTGTACAGCATCCTGTTCGTGCTGCTCACCCTGGGGGCTTCCGTGCTGCGCACCGGCGGCATGCCCACCGCCGGGCTGGGCGCCAAGGTGCGCGTGGCCCTGGCCCTGTTCGCCCTGGCCGGCTCGGTGTTCTTCGGCATCGGCGCCCAGCTGCTGCTGGCCCGCCAGTACGAGCACCAGTTCGACAAGGCGATGATGGAAAAGGCCCGGTCCGTGCACCAGGACATGCAGCAGCGGCTGGACGGTGAGCCCGTGCTGGGGCGCGACCACGCCCGCTACCTGGACCACCTGCTGGGCCGGTTGAGCAACGTGTACTTCACGGACATCACCCTGTACACCCTGGAGGGCCGCATGCTGGCCACTTCGCGGCCGCAGATCTTCGTGGCCGGCCTGCTGGGCCGCCGCATGGACCCGGTGGCCTACGAACGACTGGCCCTGGCCGGCATGGGCAGCTTCATCCACCAGGAGGCCGTGGGCACCGCCACCTACCGCGCCGCGTACCTGCCCCTGCGCGACCGCGACGGCACCGTGCTGGCCTACCTCGCCCTGCCCGGCTTCGCCGACCAGGACCAGCAGGAGCGCGACCGCGCCGGCGTGTGGGTGGCCGTGGCCAACCTCTTCGCCCTGCTCTTCGCCCTGAGCGTGCTGGTGGCCCTGTTCATCAGCAATTGGACCACGCGCCCGCTGGACCTGCTGAAGAACGCCCTGGCCCGGGTGGACCTGCGCACCACCAACGAACCCATCCGCTACCGCGGCGGCGACGAGGTGGGCCAGTTGGTGGACGTGTACAACCGCAAGGTGGAGGAACTGCGCGAGAGCGCCGAGCGGCTGGCGCGCAGCGAGCGCGAGAGCGCCTGGAAGGAGATGGCCCGCCAGGTGGCGCATGAGATCAAGAACCCGCTCACCCCCATGAAGCTCAGCATCCAGCACTTCCAACGCACCTGGTCGCCCGATGCGCCCGACGCGCGTGAGCGGCTGGACCGCTTCAGCAACAACCTGGTGGAGCAGATCGATGTGCTGAGCCGCATCGCCGGGGAGTTCAGCCATTTCGCCCAGATGCCGCCGGCCCACCCCGCACCGCTGGACCTGGCCGAGGTGGCCGATGCCGCCGTACACCTCTTCGCCAGCACCCCGGGCTGCACCGTGCATCTGCGGCACGACGGGCCCCTGCCCGTGCATGCCGACCGCGAGCACCTGCTGCGCACCTTCAACAACCTGATCAAGAACGCCCTGCAATCCATACCGGAAGAGCGTGAAGGCCGTGTGGACGTGCTGCTGCGACGCGAAGGGCACGAGGCCGTGGCCGAGGTGCGCGACAACGGGCTGGGCATTCCGGAGGACACCCTGCACAACATCTTCGTGCCCAAGTTCACCACCAAGAGCAGCGGCATGGGCCTGGGCCTGCCCATGGTGAAACGCATGGTGGAGAACGCCGGCGGAAGGGTGTGGTTCGAGACGCGCGAGGGGGAGGGAACGAGCTTTTATGTGGCACTGCCTTTAACGGATGCCCACGGAAGTTGAATCGTTGCGCGAAGAACTGAAAGGGGTCGTCGACCGGATACGCGATGAAGACATGCTCCGATCGCTGTACCGGTTGTTGAGTTTCTCTCCTGAAGAACGGAACAAGTTCTTCGCTTGGATTGAAAGCCTCTGGCCGGAGCACGAGGCGAGCATAG